>NZ_CAWUDO010000031.1:0-84415 GCF_963920935.1 Nostoc sp. CCY 9925
GGATGGAAGAATACTTTAAATAATCTGCGTCTTATTATCCAACCACTTTTACTATCCCTCTTCTGTCACTCTCCGGGAGGGCGATCGCTAGAAGCCTCATGAGACAATCAATACAAGCTATACTATTAGAAAAAAATAGGCCTTGTATTTGTTATTAGAAAATAATCGTGCTATCGCTTGCTATACAAAAGCTCTAAGATTCAGAAATGGCAAATGTTTTCGGAAAGTGACAGAAGAGGGCTAATTGATTAACCACCAAGATCAGGTCTAACGGCAAAATTGAGCAGCCGCAGATAACTTCCGTCTCTTGCCGACTGCCTTTCGGCGATCGGCTCTAACGCCGTGTTAGCCTGCTTCATCGCTAAGCATTTTAATAATATGTTTGGCAAGTTGCTCGTTGATTTCTCTATGTCTGGGAACGGCTTGAGAAATTTTTGTTATTGGATTCTGATACCAATCATGTTTGCCACCATGACGAACGAAAATACAACCCATTTCTTCAAGCTTACTGATTAAGTCTCTTCGTTTCATGAGACTTCAAGTTCTGCAACTCTGCGAATATTTTGGATAGTTCCACTTGTTAATTCACTGTAAATATCGAGTAGATTTTCTCTTAGCTCCTCTTCGGTTTCACCCTGAGTCCAATAATCAGGATATTCTTCGAGATAACCTAACCACATATCATCATCTTGCCAGTAAATGTATTTCTTCTTTACCATTCGCCTATTCGCTGCCTTTTTCTGACCAGGGAAATTTAACCTACTGATGCTTAGATCCTTGATCGTTAGATTACCTTATCGATCTTAACTGAAGTTGTTTAGCTTGGATTGATGAACAAGAGCCAAAAGCACAAATATTAGCCGACCGGCAAGAGTCTGTGCGACAAGCAGCAGGACAAACTTTCCCAGTCTCAGAGCTTTGGGACTACAGTAGGCGATTTGATTGAGTTTTTTTAGTAAAATAGACAGGGAAAGTTGATAAAGGAAATTCGATTATGTCATCTCCAGCGATCGCTACTGTAATTAAGATGATGGAATCTTTATCTGAAGATGTGCAAGAAAGAGTCGCAGAACATCTCCGAGAGTACCTGGAAGATTTGCAAGATGAATTGAAATGGAATAAATCATTTAAGAAAACTCAACAAGAACTGATTGCATCTGCCCAATCTGCTAAAAGAGAGATTGCAGAAGGACTTGCAAAACCAATGAACTAGGAAACGTCTCAAAACTCTAACTAAACAATATCTGTATCATCAGCTTCATGAATGCTAACAGAGAAGCAAGTAATAACACTAAGCTGCATATCTAATAATCTCCAATTCTGCTCCATTATTAATAGCTGACTCTGCTTTTTCTAAAACCTGTTCGGTAACTGCATCACTTAAATAATATTCACCGCAGTTATCACAAATTTCTGCTGGAACTTTTTTTAAGACAATAATACATTCATCTCTTTCTAATGTTACAGTTACTAAACCAGGTTTAGTTTCTCCATGCTGACAAATTACGCATTTTATCATCTTTGTCTCCTAGTTGTAAAACCATCTAACCAAATATTAGCATCAGGAATATAAGCTGTTACTACATATCCTGTATCTGTAGCTTCATCGTAGGAAAATACAACATGAATCGGTTTACCTTCTATAAAATCCAATATTAGATAACTAGGGTAAGGTGTATCATCAGGATTTTCTTCTATCACTTCTCCATAAGAAATCGCAGTTTTTACATCTTTTTGACTGATCCGACGATAAAACATTTGTTGGATAGCATGACGGGAAAAAACTAGATTTTGACAATACATGAATTATTTTTTTTAATAGCAAAGAGTTCCCCTATACCTTCAGGTGGGGACTGGCGTCAAGTGGCGTCGGGGTATGTAGCTTGCTTCTTCAAAGGAGTACCGAAATATCTAAAATCTAAAATCCGCACGGTCAAGTCAAAAATTTACCCGAAAAAAGCTGCTAGGCTAGGGTTTTGGAGATGCGATCGCCTAGTCCAACCCAGCGATCGCTAAAAATACACGATGCTGTTTGCTGATTGTCAAAAAAGCGATTTGGTGCAAAAAAGCATTACAGGAGAAACAACAATAATGATAATGGCAGAAATTGAAAATCAGATTCGTTATGTCACCAACGCAGATGGAGAAACAACAGATGTACTCGTCCCTGTAGAACTTTGGCAACAGCTTATCAGTTCCATAAATTCTGATAACGCCAGTGGTTTAGCTTGGATTGATGAACAAGAGCCAAAAGCACAAATATTAGCCGACCTGCAAGAGTCTGTGCGACAAGCAGCAACAGGACAAACTTTCCCAGTTTCAGAGCTTTGGGACGATATCACAGCCTAGATTTATGGCAGAAGTCCGGTTTACACCTCCCTTCAAACGCCGTCTCAAAACTCTGAGTAAACGCTATCGCCAAATTCAAATCGACATTGAACCCATTATCGAGCAGCTACAGGCTGGAAATTTTATCGGCGATCAAATCTCTGGAATAGACTTGACCGTTTTTAAAGTTCGGGCAAAAAACAGTGATATCCCGACGGGCAAAAGTCGTGTATGTCGGGTGATTTATCAAGTTATCTCACTTGAATGTGTTTGAGTTATATACCAAGAGTACCTGGAAGATTTGCAAGATGAATCTCTGATAAGTTATACCAAGTACTGTTGTCTAATATTTAATATTTAAATGCCGCTTCAATTTCCTGATTCATGGCGCTTTAAATCTTCGCCAGATTCAGTTATTCCTAATGCAGCGATTGATGAATTTGAGAAGCTTATTGGCATAATAGTAGCTAAGGGAAATCGCTGGGAGTTACTAGAGTATTTTAAAGAGTGTTTTGCCCATACAGTAGGCTCTACGAGTGTCTGGAGTACTTCAGAGAGTTGGGCAAGCACAGATTTACGGTCATATTTGGAAGACGCGGCTAAAAACCCACCCCTGTTTCTGGAGGCATTCTACGACGCGTGTGAAAATCTTCGGGATAAATATGCAATCCCTGACATTGAACGTATCAACATTATTTGTCTTGAACACAAAATTGCTTATCAAATCTATCCACCAAAACTTATTAAGCCAAATGAAGGTGAAGAAACTATCCCTGTGTCCGAATCGCCACCAACCTTTAGTGAGTCTGTAAAGCAACTTATTAGACAGTCTCTAGAGCGTTCTGAAGAACTACTGATTGACAATCGGCCTAGAGAAGCGGTTCAAGAACTGTTTTGGATTCTCGAATCAATTACAACTGCTTTTAGAGGTGAGCAATTACAATCTGGGAGAATACAAGGGAAATATTTTAACGTAATCGTGAATGAACTCCGCAATGCAAATGAAGGGACAGCAATCAACTATATATTGAAATGTTTAGAAAATCTACATGGTTACCATTCATCACCAACTGGTGGTGGTAGTCGGCATGGACTTGATCTAAAAGATGGCAAACCAATGACGCTTTCTGAAGGTCGCTTATTCTGTAATCTTATTCGTTCTTACATTTCTTTCTTACTTACCGAGTATGAAAGACTCATAAATAATGATGTCTTGGAGAATTTATAACAATGTATTGCAGTGAATTGCAGCGACAATCGATTATTCAACTAACAGACATCAGAAAAACTTTGTGTTTATTTGATATTTGAACCTTTCCTTGCTCACTTAAGCATTTAATAGCATTGTAGTTTCCAAACCGCGTATGTCCTTCTATAAGTTGGTATGGGCGATTTAGTTCTGCATAATTTGGTACATTGATTATATTTTCAGTTTCTAATACAATTATTGGAACTCGCCAAGTTCCAAACTGCCTCCAATAATCTTTATCTTCATCAGTGCATGATAGATGCTCAAAATTTGATATAATACTTCTGCGGTCTACATAATCCTTAAATCCGGAAAATACCTGCACTTTAGAAAACTCTTTTTCAGACCAATAAACAAGATTAAAAGTCACTTCATGGTAATTAATCCAGCCATAGTTATTTACCATATCTAAGTTATAGATATGCTCAAATTGCCACTGAATAAGTACATCTATAGGAATATTGTTGAATATTGATATTATTCTTTGTGAATATTCTAGAGGTTTTTCATCAGATGGATCTCGATGATTAAAGTTCCGTCTTGGCTTGAGTTGTTTCCATGTATTATGGCTTCGTTCCCAAACTTCATCATCTGGTATATAAAACCGTCTGATTCTGATATCTTCTTCTGTCATAAATAACTGAATGTTTTGAAGAATTTTATTCTTTGAAGATTATTAAACATCTTGAAAAAATCAGGGCGGAACTAGAAGGCTAAACTTTTATGGCTTGGATTAAAAAATTTTGTTATTTTTTTAGACCCAACTCTCAATTCCTCTCTGCGACTCTGCGCCTCTGCGTGAAACAAAAAAGATGTATTTCACTTACTTAAAAATGCCTGGATCACAAAAATCAAAAAATAATTTAGGGGTGGACATTCGCCCACCCCTATTTAAATCAGGTCACACCAAAAACAATCGCTAAACCCAAAACAGCCCCAAACACAATCAAGGCATAGAATTGAGCGCGACCGTTTTCTAAATATTTCAGACCTTCGCCGCTGACAAGGGTGAAGAAGCCTGTGAGGTTAACTGCACCATCAACAACGCGGAAGTCAACTTCCATAACTTGTCTGGCTACGCGACGCAAGCCGAGGACAAAAACACGATGGTAAATGTCATCAAAGTACCACTTGTTGAGGGATAACTCGTAAAGTGGTTTGATTTTAGCAGCGATCGCAGCTGGGTCAATTTTACCCCGCAAGTACATTAACAAAGCCAAGGTAATGCCAACCACAGAAATTGCCACTGAAGCACCCGCCATAATATAAAACTCAGTCGGGTCAAACTCGGCAGTTTTTTCTAAAACTTCCGAGAGTGTTTCAGTGGGTGAAAAGACAAACTCCTCGAAGTAATTGGCAAAGGGAGTTCCTACCAAACCAATCAAAATCGAAGGTACTGCCAAAACTGCTAACGGCAGAGTCATTGTCCACGGCGACTCGTGAGGAGAATCGCTGTGATGCCCGTGGGAGTCATGGGAGTGATGGTGGTCGCCAGTTGCCGCCAATTCTCCTTTTTTCATTGCCCCAGGGCCATAATTCGGGACTGGTTCTTCTGACTCTAACTCCAGGACAATTGTCGCTGCTTTTTTGAGTTTTTCCTTGATTTTCTCGTCATTACCGCGGAATTTGCCTTCAAATGTCATGAAATACATTCTAAACATGTAGAAAGCAGTAATCCCGGCGGTTAACCAGCCGATTAACCAGAGGAATGGGTTAGCTTGAAAAGCCTGCCCCAGAATTTCATCTTTTGACCAGAAACCAGCGAAGGGGGGGATACCAGAAATTGCCAAGCAACCAATTAAAAAGGTAGTTGCCGTAACTGGCATATACTTCCGCAGTCCTCCCATCACCCGCATATCTTGGGCTAAGGCCGGGTCGTGACCGACGACACCTTCCATACCGTGAATTACGGAACCTGAACCCAAGAACAGCATCGCTTTGAAATAAGCGTGGGTCATCAGGTGGAATAGTCCAGCACTGTAGGAACCTATTCCCATAGCCATCACCATGTAACCGAGTTGGGAAATGGTGGAATAAGCCAAACCCTTTTTGATGTCGTTTTGGGTAATGGCGATGCTTGCCCCCAAAAACGCCGTAAATGCCCCAGTAAAGGCAATAACGTTCATTGCTGCTGGGACATGTTCAAATACTGGGTACATCCGGGCTACCAGGAAAACACCCGCCGCCACCATTGTTGCCGCGTGAATCAAGGCAGAAATGGGGGTGGGGCCTTCCATTGCATCTGGTAGCCAGACATGCAGAGGGAATTGGGCGGATTTCGCTACTGGACCGAGGAAAACTAAAATCGCAAACAGGACAGCGAGAAAATTGCTGATAGAACCTGTTTCCACGAGTTGGGCGAGGCGATCGCCCATGATATTAAAATCAAAGCTTCCTGTTGCCCAGAACAGCCCTAAAATTCCCAGCAAAAGACCAAAGTCGCCCACGCGGTTGGTTACAAATGCTTTTTGAGCGGCATCTGCTGCTGACTTGCGATCGTACCAAAAGCCGACCAGCAAGTAGGAACACATCCCGACAAGTTCCCAGAATATATAAATCTGTACTAGGTTGGGGCTAAGCACCAAACCTAACATTGAAGAGCCAAACAAACTGAGATAAGCATAAAACCGCACGTAACCGGGATCGTGAGCCATGTAGCCATCGGTGTAAACCATGACCAAGCAGGCTACTGTTGTCACAATCACCAGCATTAGGGCTGTCAGGTGGTCAACAGTGTAGCCCATGCTCAGGTGAAAATTGCCTGCGGCAGCCCACTCCAGAGTATGGGTATAAGTCGGATGTCCTTGAACTTGACTCCACAACAAGGCAAACGACAGCACCATAGCTGCTCCCATTAGGGAGATAATTACTACAGCGTTCAACTGCCGCAGGCTGTTTGTCACCTGATTCAACGAGATTAGCCCTAGACCGACCAGCATTGCCCCGAAAAGAGGTAATACCGGAATCAGCCAGGCATACTGATAGATTACTTCCATCACTGACGCCTACATTTTAGAATTCTTGACTAGCGTGTCGGAACTGTTAATAATTGTGACACACACCCTTTAGGATAAAATAACCCACCCAAAGGTGATTGGGTGGGGTGTTAAGCATGGTTTTAGATTTTAGATTTTAGAATTGGGCATTGGGAATGTTGACTGTTGACTGAGGAGTTATTCCCCGCGTCTCCCATTCCGTACAGACAAGGGTTAACCCTTGTCTGTACCTACTCCCTATTCACATCAAGCTGACCAATACTCTAAGTCGGCCGTTTTAGAACCCTTGTAGATTTTAGGGCAACTAGTATAGCTGACTTTGATGTCTTCTAACGCCAGACGTAAATCTTCTCGGCCGCGAAAACCTTCTAAGCGGTGTCGAATGCTGCCATTTTCAATCAAAAGTAAAGTCGGCAGTGACTTGAGCCTATAAGTTGTAGACAATTTAAAATTTTGATCGGCGTTAACCACCACCAATTTAATTTCCTCACCGCATTGGGCTTGAAATTGCAATAAAAGTGGGTGGATAATCCGGCATAACCCGCACCAAGGGGCTTCAAAATTAACTAAAACAGGAATTGGAGATTCTAAAACTTCTTGAGTAAATGTCCGCTCACTAACCGACAACACCATGACGCCTCTTGGATTATAGGGTTTTTATATCAAACTAGTTATTTGCAATGAATTCAGTAGTGCTGGATTTCGAGTCCTGAGGAGCCACTGCGGTCATTTGGTCTCCAAATGTGGAGCCAGTGGCGTTGCTGAGTGGAATTCCATAACTAAATTGTTTTTGTTTACGACTCAAGTGGGGGCTGGGGACTACTTGCCAAGCAATGAATAATATTGTGATTTTTTTGACACAGTATTTAATATTCATTGCTTGGCGCAGGTTCGGTGAAGGATTATCAAGCCGATAAATTGCGTTGGCAAAGCCCGCCGTAAGCATCGCTACTTTGAGGGCATACATTCCAGGACACAGAATGATTTAGGCATAACTTAGCTGGTTTATGTGTCTGCGATCAAAAAGCTAGCACAACTTTTAAGGTGGCTTTTTTGGATGTTCAATTCTCGATTGGTTTTGCTGTTTGGGAATTGAGACTCCATCGGCCATTTACTCTCCAGATTGGCAACTGACCAACACCTACCGATATCAAATTTCAAGTTGACTCAATGTACCCCCACTGAATAAATGTTTGAATTTATCGTACATTGATTCGGGGGCAATTGATAAGCTGAAATTTTCATCGACTTTGAATTTTATGCTGACACTGGGGATCGGTTAGAATTCCCATTTTATCGTACCAGTTGCTTGCAGCAATAGAGGGTGCGACCACCAAAGCAAAGCCACAAAAATCGCAACTCCTAAATAGGCAGGGCGTAGAAATTCCTGCCATTTGATAGATTGACGGCCGTCAATAATTGCTTTAAAGGGAATAATTGAAGTCCGCTGTTTGACGATTTCAAAGGCTAACCCATAGCGCAAGCCCAAGCGGCGATCGCCATGCCAGACCCCAAACAAGTGATGCAATACTAAGCCAATAGAGGTCACAAGGGTAAAAGTAGTACCCAGCCAAAGAGTGTGAGCAATACACCAAATTATTTGTCCTACCATCTGAGGGTGGCGAGTAATCCGAATAATTCCTGTTTCGTAAAGATGAACTTCAGGCTTTTGAATGGCTGCAATTTCTAGTAGATTGAAGGTAGCAGGATACAAAAACAAAAATGAGATTGCTGACAACAGCCAAACAACTTCTCTGACTCCTGGCACACCCTGTACCTGCCAAAGTTGCAAACCATCATAGCGATGCCGAAAAAAGTAAATAATTAAGATCGCAGCCAATGGTAGGCTGACTAATGCAAAAAAAATACGATAAAGCCTCGGCCCAATGTATTTTTCTGCCCAAGGACGCAAAGCAGCGCCTCCACTGTGAGCGATCGCAAAAACTATTTCTAACCCCAGTATGGCAAAATGACTGGGTGTCAACCACGAAATCGGCATCATAATACACGGGTGAAGTAATTTAAAGAAAACTGAATTCAGTACAACCAATACCACAAAGTATTCAAAAGGGGACTTTAGTCAATGATGTTGTGCTACTGTCTTTTTCGAGTCAAGCCGTCAAGTTTCAAATGCAACAAATCACGCCCAGCCAATTGCTGGCAAAGGTGAAAAGTTGCCTACATCCGCTCCTTTCAAAGTTTGTGGGTTGAGCCTTATGTCTGACCTTCCTTTCACTTTAGATCAGTTACGTATTCTCAAAGCGATCGCTGTAGAAGGGAGCTTCAAGCGCGCTGCTGATAGTCTTTATGTCTCCCAACCTGCCGTCAGTTTGCAAGTGCAAAATCTCGAACGGCAGCTTGATGTTCCTTTATTCGACCGTGGAGGACGACGCGCACAGTTAACTGAAGCTGGGCATCTACTCTTAAGCTACGGCGAAAAAATCCTCAGTCTGTGCCAGGAAACCTGCCGCGCCATCGAGGATTTGCAAAATCTCCAAGGTGGTACTTTAATTGTCGGTGCTTCTCAAACCACTGGCACTTATCTTTTGCCCAGAATGATCGGTATGTTCCGCCAAAGATATCCAGACGTGGCAGTGCAATTGCACGTCCACTCTACTCGACGGACTGCTTGGAGTGTCGCTAACGGACAAGTCGATCTCGCCATCATCGGTGGTGAGATTCCCGGTGAACTAGCAGAATCTTTGGAAGTTATCCCCTACGCCGAAGATGAACTAGCACTGATTTTACCCGTCTTTCATCCCTTAGCCAAACTTGAAAAAATCCAAAAAGAAGACCTATATAAATTACAATTCATTGCTTTAGATTCCCAATCAACAATCCGCAAAGTAATTGACCAAGTGTTAGCACGCTGTGAAATTGATACTAGGCGTTTTAAAGTTGAAATGGAACTCAATTCCATTGAAGCCATTAAAAATGCTGTGCAATCTGGTTTAGGAGCTGCGTTTGTTTCCACTAGCGCCATTGCAAAGGAATTACAAATGGGCGTCCTACACTGTGCCACCATTGAAAGCGTTGTCGTCAAACGAACCCTATGGCTGATTTGTAATCCCAACCGCTATCGATCCAAAGCCGCAGAAGCCTTTAGCCAAGAAATTTTGCCCCAGTTCGCCAATCCTGGATGGAGCCAAGATGTGTTAACATTGACACAAAAAAACATAGTCCTAACTACATTGGATATAGCAACGCCCACCTCCCTTGGCGAAGACTAAAATCTGGTCATTAGTCCTACCGTTACCTACAGGACGCTTGTCTGCGACACGCTGCACGAAGGCGTAGCTTGCTTCGACCCAAGAGTACGAAAAGCCGCCCTTCCAGCGTCTATGTCATTTGTCCTTTGTTTTTTGTTAATGACCAAATAATTCGTAATTCGTAATTCGTAATTATTACCCCAAGTGCTGTAGACAAGCTAGGGATTTGACATAAATAAGACGTTTCCTGTTTCCTGTTGTTGATAAAGAAATTTAGTTTCTGTGTAAGCTGAACTAGTTAGGAATTGCGAATTATCAATTACGAATTATTTTGACTAATGACTAATCACGAAAATGGAAGTTTACTGTACTCGCCCACGTTGCCCACGCCCACAAAACTATTTTGCCGATTTAGATGATATTACAACCCTGAAAACAACGCAGCAAAAGTACTGTATTAGCTGTGGTATGCCACTATTACTTGATGGTCGATATGTGGCCATCAAGTTGTTGGGAAGGGGTGGATTTGGAGCAGCATTTTTAGCACGCGATCGCCGAATCCCGGGAATGCGTCAATGTGTAGTTAAGCAGTTTCAACCAGCGGGAAATTTAACCTCGAGTCAACTGCAACAAGCACAGCTAATGTTTGAGAGAGAGGCAGAAGTTTTAGCCCAAATAGGCAACGAACACGAGCAAATTCCTGACTTATTTGCCTTTTTTCCAGTGATAGTTAATAGCCTGCAACCAGGACAGCAAGACCAATTTTTTTACTTAGTACAAGAATATATTGATGGGCAAAACTTAGAAGAAGAATTAGCTCAGCAGGGTAAATTTTCTGAACAACAAGTGTTAGAAGTGTTGCAAGAAATTCTGAAGGTACTGAAGTTTGTCCATGAGAGAGGAATTATCCACAGAGACATCAAACCTTCTAACATCATGCGTCGTCGTGATGGTAAACTGTTTCTCCTGGATTTTGGCGCAGTCAAGCAAGTAGCAAATGTGGCATCAGGCGCTGCTTCTTCCACAGGAATTTATTCTATGGGATTTGCACCACCTGAACAAATGACTGGGGGTCAAGTATTTCCATCTACGGATTTATACGCCTTGGCTGTAACTGTAATTACCTTGTTGACAGATAAAGAAGCAACTCAATTGTTTGATGCCTATAGCAACCAATGGAAATGGCGATCCCAAGTAAATGTTACCCCCCGCCTTGCTAACATTTTAGACAACATGCTTCTACCTGCTGCCAATCAACGCTTCCAATCAGCCCAAGAAGTTTTAGATGCACTTAACTCAAAGCCTCTAGCCTCGACACAAATTAATTCACCCTCTGTAACACTTCCGCCACAATCACCTCAAAGTTCCAATCCTCCTGTTTCCCGTATTCCAGTAACTAAACCGATGTTTTCAACATTGGAATTACTGGGTGGGGCAGCTTTTAGTGGATTTGAGGGTGCATTGATAGCGATCGCCCTCTTTGGTCTAGTAAAATCACCAATCATCACTTTAAGTGTTGCATCTCTAATTTTGGGCTTACTTATATTTGCCCAAACCAGGCGTTGGATTGAAAAATTCGATTTATTAATTATTCCAACAATTACTTTTGCTATTATTTTTTTTCTCCCCTTTTTACAAGGGGGCCTTAATATTCAGTTAGTAGTTGTTTTAGCAGTTGGGGCTAGTTTAGTAGCCATGTCCATGACAGCTGTATTTCGACTGATTTATAAATTACTATCTCTCATACTTTAAAAAAACTTTTGGCGTTATAACTAATTTATTTAAAATTAAGTTAAAAAATAAAATTTCTCTAGTAGGCTTAATTCTATAATTCTTCAAAAATCAGAATTCGATTTCTGAATTCTTAAAATAATAAACATTTTTATTTTATTAAAATTTATTCATGTCACAAAAGAATGAAACCGCAGTTTTAGTCTTGGCTCTGTTGCTGACAGTTGGAATAGTCGCAGCTGGTGTTTGGTGGTTTACTAGAAATGCCGTCAATATTAGTAATACCATCACTCAAAAACCATCGGAACAGGAAAAAATCTACCATTAGAAGATCGCATTAGTTTTGGCGAAAAAACTTTGACTCCCGGTGAAATTTCTCCAGCTAAAAAAGAGGGAGTACAGGCGATCGCCAATAAAAGTTATGATAAGGTGATCGCTATTTTTTCAGCATCTTTAAAAGTGCGACCCAACGACCCAGAAGCACGTATCTGGTACAATTCGATTTTTAGCATCAGGCGATCGCACTGCTCAAGTCCAACTTGTAAAAATCGTTCCTGGCTCTCGTTCTCGTACTGGATATGATTTTGAGCCAGTGAGGTAGAGGGACTGGGGACACTTCTCTTCTCTACGAGACGCTAAGAGCGAACGAGACGCTCCGCGTAGCTTGCTTACCCGTAGGGGTACGACAAGCTCAGTGCATCGCTGGGGACTCAGGGAGTGTGAGGAGATTATAAAAAAGATTCCCACACTTCCAATGCCCAATGCCCCATGCCCGATTAAACCTTAATTTTGGCAAACAAAGATTCGTATTTTTTGGTTGCTAATGGAGATAAAGGAAGTAAAAATTCGCTTTTATCTAAAACTGAGCCATCGCTTTGTAATAAACTTTGTAAAGGCTTCTGGATATCGGCAGCCGGAATATTTGTAGAAATTGGCGAATTACTTTTGGTTAGTAGCGAAATTTCCTTAGCAGTGCTTGGTTGCCAACAAAAATCAATCCATTGATCTGAGAAAGCATTTGTAGCGATACCTGCGGGACGTACCCACAAATCTGCCCAAATTGCAGTTCCTGACTGGGGAATAACTGCCACAAGTTGCGGATAACGTCCCAGAATTGGTATTACATCGCTTGACCAACCAACTGCTAGCCAAGTATCTCCCATAATTAGAGGTTCTAAGTAATTAATAGAACTGTAGAACTTCACCTGTTGGTTTAATGTCCGTAATTCTTTTTCCAAGTCTGGCACTTGGTCAAGATCTTCTGTATTGTAAGATTTTCCTAGTTTCTTTAAAACCAAACCAATAACTTCTCGTGGTTGATTGAGTAGAGAAATACGCTCCTCCAACCCATCTCGCCATAAATCACTCCAATCTATGGGCGTCCATCCCAATTGTCGTAATTTGTCACGGTTATAAACAATCACCGTGCTACCCCAGCGATAAGGCGCAGCCCACACTTTACCTTGAGCGTCCAGGTTACCTTGGTCATTGCGCGTTACTAGTTGTTTCCACTTTTGATCTAAATTAGGCCAGTGCTTTAATTGATTTTCTTGTAACTGTTGTAGTGGTTGAATCAATTTCTGCTCAATAGCTGCTTTTAGCCAATAATCTCCCAATGTTACTAAGTCGGCTGGAGCAGTTTTTTCAGCTTGCCGAAATGGTAGAAAGCGTCTCCATCCCTGCTCATCAGTGGCTATTGGCTTCTGCTGCCAATTTTGTAATTGCCTAAATAAATCCTGTATCTGCTCCACAGGAGCAAACTTCAGCTCCACCTGCTGTTGCAAACCTTTGTGGAATTCATTAACTACCTGGCCTGGTATGGAACCTTTTAATAACTGTACTTTTAATTGAGTCTGGTTGTTGCCACTACAGCCAAAAAGCAGTTGTGAAATTGTCAGTGTACCTGTACCCAGCAAAAAAGACCGTCGATCCATTGATTTTGGATTTGAGATTTCTATTTATACCTATATTAAGCAGAGATTCACAGAGACTCACTGTCTCAAAACTAGAGTTCTAAAATTTTCAGCATTTTTTGTTGGTAATATCGATAAATTTGAACATTTGACTCAAATTAGCTAGCTTTTATGCAAATCACTACCTGAAGATTAATCTTTCTCAATAATTTTGCTTAGTCCTACTTATGCTAAATCTTTACTTAATATTTAGAATTAATGATTTAAATGTCACATTGCCACAAAAAATATGAATACTTAAATAATCCATAAGTATAGTTAAGATTATCAGTAAATTGAATAACATAGAAGATAATGTGCCGATGAGGGTATTGAATGGAGCCATTACAAAAGCAAATCCTGATTCTGAGCCAAAAACTGGATGCCCTCTGCCAAGTAATTGAGCAGCTTGACATTAAGGTAGCTCAAGCTTTTTCAGAGTGTTCCTTAGCGAATACACAAGCAAGGGACAATTATCAGGAAAATAGTGCTACTGGAGGCAACCAGTTAAAAGGACGTATCAGTTCAAATCCAGAAATGGAACACAAGGATGTATTAACAGATGGCATTTATATAGACATGCATCGTCAGGGTGGGGATAATAACTTAACACCAGAAATTCAAATACAACGACTAACAGCGCAATTAACAGCAGCATACAATCGCATTGCTGCCTTGGAAGAACAATTACTTAGAGAAAGAATTCATTAATTTAGCCAATATTCATGAGTTCAAATATAAACCGGAGCTTTATAAGTTTCCGGTTTTGTTATTAGTAATTGACCAAGCTCAGCCGTTCAAGTTGAGCTTCAATGACTGTTAAAAGTTGGTGTTGCTGCCAATCTTGACTAAGATGAGCAGCTATACAAGCTGCTCCAGCACCCATACCTTCTTTGACAAAGCCCTGCTCATAAGCTCTCAGTTGGGGATAACAAGAATCAGTAAAGTTGAGAGCAGTTGCTAATAGGGGAGGAGTTGCTGCAATCTCAGTTGAACTGCCTTTACTTAAGCTCAGGGCTAAGTCAACAGTAGCGCCAGTAGAATCTTCTGCTACCCAGCGCGTTGTACCCACAACTACTTCTTCTGGTTGCCATGATAGAGCGTAAGCTTGAGCGATCGCACTCATTAGTGCATAAACCGCGAGCATTTGCGTCCCTCCAGCCAGCAGGACACCACAACTACGACTAGCAGCGATCGCCATTCCAGCCACCACCACTTGCATCGGATCGCCCACGGCGGCGACAAGTTTTAGAGGATCTAGAGAATTTTGGATTTTGAGATTTTGCGGAAAGTTTGAGCGGCGGTTTCCGCCGCTCTGAACTTTCCAAGACGGATTTTGGATTGGAAATTGGATCTCCCCCTGCTCCCTGCTACGCCACTTGCTCCACTTGGGGAGACTCCAAGACCGCAGTGGCTCCCCTGCTCCCTTGCTTGTCCTCATCCTCTCCAGTCCTGCTTCCACTAATGCCCACTTTTGGGCGTGGTTACAAACAGGGTGGCTACTGTTAACTTTTCCGGCAGCTTCTATCCCTAAACCAGTTAAGATTGCCAGGGCAGTTGTGGTGCCTCCAACAACACACTCACCGATAATCAAATATCCTTGTTGGATATTGGCAGCAAGGCGTTCTCCCCAAAGTAAGCCTTGTTTTAGCAAGTGGTGTACAGTTGTAATTTCTATAGCATTACCTCCACTTAAACACTTAGCAGGAGTGCCACCCAAATCAATTACTGGCACAGCAGGAGGTTGAGGTAACCCAGCATTAAACAAATGCACTGGTATTTTTAGTGACTCAAAGACAGCGCGAGAAATCAACACAGGCGAAGCCCCAGCAGCCAATGGTGGTAAGGGATATTGGGGTTTATGTTCCGGGCCATAGTACAAAAATTCAGCATCGGCACAAGCAGTATATTTGCGATCCTCTGGAGTGCGACCGGCTGCTGAAATACCTGGGATCAAACCAGTTTCAGTAAATCCTAAAACACAGGCAAATACAGGTAGACGACCACGATACCGTCGCAGCCATTGTTCACCCTGTTCTTTTTGAGTATAAATACGAATTTGGGAATTGGGCATGGGGCATGGGGCATCGGACATTGAGGGAGAATAACTAATGGCTAATGACTAATGACCAAGGACAAATGACAAATGACAAATAACTAACCTTCATAATCCATAAGGACTTGCACCCAGTGTGGTGGGCGGGGAATGGGGTTGCCCAAGCGGTCAAAAAGTAGCCATGCTGCTAGGTGTACAACAAAGAGGTAGATAAAGTTGTTGAGTATGATTAAGGCGATCGCGCCTATTTGAATCAAAAATACACTAGGACTCGCCAATAAACTCAACTTCAGAAATATCCACTCGATAAACTCAGTCACCTGGGTAATCACATAAACCCACAGGTCTTCACCTGACAACACAGACAATAGCCACAACCGAAAAAAGACTCCTAAAGTACCCAACAGCGTACCCAAGGTGATGGAAATCATCCAGGGAACACGACGACGATACCACGTCGCACCCAAGAGGACACCCATAAAGCCGTAGGGCATGACAAATAGCAAACTGCGGGCTGGTCCCATTAGTACCGTCAGCAATAACCCGGAAGTGAGTGCTGCCATCCATGCTGCTCGTTTGTCCCAACGGAGATAAACTAGAGCGATCGGCACTGGAAAAAATATCCGCAAAACTGGTCCTAAAGGAAAGTAAAAATTAATAAACCAAATTAGGCTAGCAGTACTGGCTAAAAAGGCTGTTTCCACCATCCTCAAGGGCGTATCAGCCTTGAGATGAGGACGGGTTAACTCTTGTTTATCTAAGCAATGATTGGCGGGAGTTTGAGATTCTGGCGATGGGTCGTCCTCTGGCTCAT
Organism: Nostoc sp. CCY 9925; assembly: GCF_963920935.1. Lineage (NCBI taxonomy): Bacteria > Bacillati > Cyanobacteriota > Cyanophyceae > Nostocales > Nostocaceae > Nostoc > Nostoc sp. CCY 9925. The sequence continues at coordinate 16,336 of NZ_CAWUDO010000031.1, forward strand.
CTGGCAGAGAATTTAAAATGCTCATATTTTGACAAGTTGTTAAACTATCATTCTTTCCAAGGCTGACATATCAGGAATACAGATAATGTCTTGATCCCGTTTAATCAAGCCTCTTCTTTCCAGCCTTGTCAACACTCGCGTCACCGTTTCCCGTGCCAGTCCACTCAAACTACTCAATTCCCGATGAGGTAAATTCGGAATTTCGGTTCCTGTTTGCCCTTTTTTTCCCTGTCCTTCTGCCAAAAACAGCAATGTATCTGCCACCCGTGACTGACTATGAGATTCCCGCAAACGTAATCGTCGATTTACTTGCTGTAAACGCTCTGCCATTAGTTTTGCTAATCGGAGTCCTGCCAAGGGTTCTATTTTTAGTAAATTGCTAAAATCTGAAGCAGGCATACTGCCAATTACAGTTGGGGTGAGAGTAATCACATCAGTTGTTCGACGTTTTTCACTTAGAACAGCCATTTCACCAAACAATTCTTCTTTGCCAAGAATGTTCAGTGTTACTTCTTTGCCTTCTAAATTATAGGTACGAATTTTTACCCATCCATCTCTGATAAAATACACAGCACCACCCCAGTCGTTTTCTAGTACGATCACTTGATTAGCTGGGTGAGTGCGGGTTACAAGATGGGTAAGGGCTGTTTCAACAACAGCATCTGGCAAACCCTGAAAAAATAAGGGCACATATCGGTCTTCCATTAGGACATTTTTATTCAAGCTGCTATATACACACGACATACAAGGGCATTCTTTTAAGCGTAAGCTATCAAAGCACAGCCACCTTTTAACAATAAAAATAACCTATGCTAGACAAGAAAGTGATAAGAGGGTTTTTCTAAACAGTTTTTACCTATGGGTTTAGATAGGGTAAAAATTTTGCAAAACTAGTTTCTAGCCTGCTCAAGTATTACTTAGGGGCTAAGTGTACTGCAAAGTTGATTACTCGTGATTACTTAAAAATATAGGCAAACAACATTCATCATACTCAACCTAGTGAAGTACCTGCACTGACCTTACGGTACAGTCTAGGCTTGTGGTCTTAGCCATTGCCTTACTAAACTGATGTTTAATTTGGTCTTATACAGCGTCTGGAGGTCTTAGAACTTTTATCTCCTGAAGCGGAGAACCCAGGCAGCCACCCATCTTACATAGGCAGTTTAATTGTTTTGTGTACAACATCTTTTGGTTTTACTGCAATGGCATTTCCCCGATCTAGTTATGTGTCTGCCGCAAGTCTGACTAGTTTGAAGTTAGCCTTTCTATTTCATGCAGTCGGGTAGGTCAACGACCATGTGTATTATATCAGACCGTGTAAAGGCTTCTAGAGATTTGTTCGTCTGGTCGGTGGTATTCTTCCTATTGGCTCCTGCCAACAACAGGAATACCATTATTCACATAACTCACAATTGATGGGGCAGGCGCTAACAGTGGGTTTCCCGATTTGTAGTGAATGCTGTCTCAACAGGGATGGTATAGTGTGAGCCTTCCTGCTCTGAAAGGTAAATTATTGCTCACATATTTTAGTGGTTTTGAGCAATCAAGCTAAGCTTGTTAAACAAACACTGACTGAAGATTGCCACTCCTCCCAGTAATCCATAACATAATGACAGTCACAAGTCCAAGTGGCAGCTTTTGTCACTTAAAACTTCAATGACTGTAAATTAATTGTCATATTGTTGTAGCTAAGGTAATCGAAAGTGACTTCCAGTGCAGATGAAATTCAAAAGCTGATTGCAGACATTGACAACTTACTTGCCAGTGGTGGCAAGCGCCTGTCTAGATTTTTACCTGGTCAGGGACAAGAACCTAAAGAGGTTTTAGAACGAATTCGGGACTTTTTAGTCAGGTTAAAAGAAAAAGAAGCATTAGAGAGCGGTATTCAAAATCAATCTTTGAGAGAACCGCGTTCGCCCTTGGCGTTGGCGGAGCCATCGCCTTTGTTAACAAAATTTATTGATCGAGATCATAACCAGCTTTTACTGCCAGCGTCCGAACCCACTCAAGAATACACTGCCGTTGAAGCAGGAGAATTAAAAACTGAATTTTCCAAATTGATGCAGCCATTACGGGCAGAACTACAAGGGCTATTGCAAGAACGAGCCACTCTCTTACAGGAAATTCGGCAGCTAGAACAAAAGCGATTGCAAAACTACTCCCTGGCACAACAGTTGACAAACCAAGAGCAGATGATTACCGAGTTTTTACAGGTACTCATGAGTCGCCTTGTGCCAACTTTAACGCCATTGTTAGGACAAACTTTGGTCAATTCCTCCAGTTCTTCAGCAGGAATCGATCGCCTCAACTCAGAATCAGTATCTTTTGCAACCCAAGCTTTTTTAGAATCCCCAGACCGTGTAGAGCGGTTAACACAGCTGACTCAGGAGTTAGATCAACGCCTGTTATCACTAGATGGGACTGTAAATGTTGTTTTTGAAGCACTACAACGCAACATTAATACTTATTACGAGTCTTTATCCCAAGCACTGGCAAGAATGCATAGCAAGGGAATTCAGGGCGAACAGCTGATGGCCAGCTTTCTCAACAATTTGACCCAGTATTTGCAGCAACAATCCCCTACTACCGAGTCATCTTTTCTGGAGGTAGAAGCTGAAACACCATCTACATCAATGGCTCAGCCAACTGATATCAATGCTGAATTTCCACTTCCGCTTTTAGAACTGATACAGCCAGAAACTTCGTCGATTAATCCTGAGCAACAGACTACTACCCTCACAGAAGATTTAGATGCAGTACTGTTGCAGCTTGGCTTAGACTCCTCTGAGCCTTCCGAAAGTCCAGATGAATTACCAGAAGAGATTTCTGCGTTAATTGCTGATGAAGTAGACCAACTTTATGCAAGTTTGTTTGGTTCTGTCACAGCTTCCCCATCAACTTTGAATCCCCCTGAGGAGACACCTGTTGTCTCACCAAGTGTGGATTCTGAGATTGTGACACCCGATCAGCCAGACACGGCTATTTTCGATGTGAGTAATGCTCCATCTGCCGTAGAAACTACAGATTCAGCAGAAGGACTATTTTTTGCAGAGGATACCAATCTAGACTCGCTACCAGAAATTTCGGCAGCAGGCAGTTTGCCTGTGGAACTCGTCACTCAGCCAGAAGTGGCTGATACAATTAGTACCTTAACTGATTTATTACCTGACGAAAGTACTGAGCAGCAACTTCTGGAAATACCATCACTTGTGATTAATGCTACAAGTGCAGCATCAGTCACTCGAGAAATACCAGAAATTGCGATTGCCACAGATGCCACAAGCGATCGCCAAGAACCTTCTTTAGATAACTATATTCCAGCTTCGCCACAAGAAAACCTACTTTCTCTAGAGTCAAATCAGCCTCCAGTCATCCCTGATATTTCCTTAGATGAAGAACAGTTGCAACAATTAGACCTGGATTTGGCTAATTTTGATCGCCAGCTAAATTCTGACTTGCAACCAGCTACAAACTTGGAAATTTCTCAGGAATCTGTTGCTAAAACCCAAGACACAATTCCCACAGTTTCCCCTGAACAACCACCAGAAAATCTCCAAATAGCAACAAACAGTTTGGCAGTTCCTCAGGTAGAAACTAACTTAGATTTAGAGACAAAAACTGAAAAAAAAAAGCAACAGACAACTCCTGTTTCCGAAAGCTCTTTCCCTGCAAATTCCAACTCGATAAACAATACAGAAGTTTCAACCAATGTTCTCCAATCAGTCTGGTATTTAGGAATTGATTTGGGTACAACAGGAATTTCCGCCGCCTTGTTAGATAGTTCTTCTTTGGTTGTACATCCTATCTACTGGTCAGCAGAAAATCCACCGGGAACAACTTCTTTCCAGCAATCTTTTCGTTTACCAACAGAGGTTTATCTGCCCACAGCTTCTGTACCCCAGGGTGAAAATGAAAGTATTGAAACCCATGAACAGACAGCACCTGCGGCTGTTGCCCAAGATAAGAGTCCTACGCCACCGAGATCGGATTCAACAAACAATCTTTACTCAGCACAGCTAAAGCCTTATTTACAAGTAGCTATTCCCTACAAGAGTGAACGCCAAAAATGGGAACCTGTTTTGCAATTAAATGAATTTTCGGCAGGGCCATTAATTTGGGTTGTGCGATCGCTCTCTAAGCTACTGTTAACTCTCAAGTGCGATCGAGGTAGTACTACCCCTAGTTTAATTGCTGCTGCTGTTGGCATCAGCCAACAAAATTTTGCTCAAATTATTAATAATATTGCTGGTGTAATTTGCACTTGTCCATCTAGTTGGTCAGAACAATATCGCTTCAACGTTAGAGAAGCTGTACTCACTAGCAAACTTATCCAACATCCCCAGCAAGTCTTTTTTGTCGAAGAAGCGATCGCTAGTCTACTTCCGGAACTCGATACTGCTAACGGCGAGCAAATAAAATTAAAATTAAGCCAAGAAGATTCTCATCCTGCAAAAACCAGCGAAAATTCCCTTGTGGGCAACACCCTTGTGATTAATATCGGGGCAACTGCTACAGAAATGTTACTAGTCGATGTGCCAGAAACCCTAGCGCAATTGACATACAATGATTTCATGCTCCACAGTTTCGCTTATGCTGGCAAGGGAATTGAACAAGACATTATCTGTCAGCTGCTTTTGCCACCTAAATCTCGGCAACCACGTTTAGAAAACCAAAACGAGAGTAAAACTACTACCACTAATCCCTGGCAATGGCAACCGTCAATTCCTGGTTTAGACCAAATGCATTGGCAGAGTTTAGGGTTAGAAGAATTAGAACTACCCAGAGTCGGCGAACCAGATATCACCGCTCGGATTCGTCTCCAGCAGCGTCTAGAAAGTTCCTTGCTGGGACAGGCGATATTAGATGCAGCACTCGCTCTGAAGCTGATTTTACAACACCAAGACTCTTTTACCTTGGAATTAGCCGACCAACGGTGGATTTTACGACGACGAGACTTAGAAAGCCAAGTATTTATCCCGTTTGTCCGCCGCTTGAACCGCGAACTCAACAAGTTATTGGTAGCTCGTGGTATTCCTACAGAAGCGATTAATCAAGCTATCCTCACTGGTGGCGTGGCTTGTATAGGGACAGTGAACCGTTGGCTACGACAAAAACTCCCCAGCGCCAAAATTATCCAAGATTTATATCTCGGCGAAAACGGCGCTCCCAATTGCAGTCGAGTTGCCTATGGTTTGGCGATGCTACCTTTGCATCCCCAGATATTAGATATACCCAGACAACAATACACTGATTATTTCCTATTTACGGAATTGCTGCGCCTGCTACCAGACCGACCCTTATCTTTCGGCGAGGTTATTCAGCTATTTGAAGGTCGCGGTATCAATACCCGCACTTGTCAGCAACGCCTGTTAGCTTTTTTGGAGGGTGAATTACCTTCTGGTTTGATGCCTTCAGTCACAGATTCAACCTGGCTTACCCAGGGTTCTCAAGAAAATCCTGACTATCAAGCCATCGCCACTGCACCACTTTTTGAAAAGCAAGGTAGTCTCACTTATCGTCCCAATTTCCAACAACTTTTGTCTTTGCGTCGCTATCTCGACGCTATCAAGGCTAGTAATCAGCAATCACTGGAGGAACCATATATAGTCAATTTTGCCTTGCAGCTTCATAATTAAGACTAGTGCCAGTGTGCAAAAGTCAACCGATTTGGGATTTTCGATTGAAAAAGACCACTCTGGGTAGAGGCTTGAGGATTTTAGGTTTTTGATTCATTTCACCCGCAAAGGATGTTAGCGTAGCAGAAAGTTAGTTCCGTATGAACCAAAAAAATCTACAATCGGCAATCTAAAGTCTAAAATTGCTAGTCAAAAGCATCCTACCCGTTATGAATCAAACAAATACTTTCTTCCCCCACTCCCCATATTTGTTCACAGCAGCCAGCTTGTGAGTAAATAATAGTTTTACTCACAGAAATCATAGCTTGTTATTGTACCACTTTGTTCCGCAATTTCCAGTATTTTACTGTAAATTTACAATCTCGCGGCTTAATTGAAAGATTTTGTAAACTTTATGTATTGAGTTTTTTTCTAATTGTAGTTTTGTGTATATTACTACTCAGTAGTGTAGACAACAACATCAAAAGTCCGATCAAAACTATGTCTATGTCTACACTACTGATGCAAAAATTCCTGTTGTAGATAATTTAGCTCTTGTGATTTATTCTTATTCCCTTGATTGCTCGCAACAGCCCTCACATCCATCAACTGTAAGCTTTGCAAAACGATTAATTGATATTATTGGAGCCATTCTCGGGCTGATTATTACATTTGTAGTAGCTATTCCCGTAGCAATTGTTACCTTGATTCACGATCCAAATCCAATATTTTATTCTCAAATTCGCTGCGGTTTGAATGGAAAACCCTTTCGGATATGGAAATTCCGTTCTATGGTTATGGATGCTGATAAACTCAAGCATTTAGTCGATAACCAAGCCAAAGGTCACATCTTTAAATCTGTTGACGATCCCCGAATTACTCCTGTAGGTAAATTCTTGCGGCGTACTAGCTTAGACGAATTCCCGCAGTTTTGGAATGTTTTGCTAGGGGATATGAGTTTAGTTGGTACTCGTCCACCGACTCTTGATGAAGTCAAGAATTACGATCCACACCACTGGGATAGATTGCGAGTCAAACCAGGCATTACTGGAGAATGGCAGGCTAATGGTCGTTCGAGCATTACAGATTTTGAAACCATTGTCAAGATGGATATAGATTATCAACGTAAGTGGTCTGTAAAGTACGACTTGAGTTTAATTATGAAAACAATCTGGGTAGTTTTGAAAAAGACTGGTGCTTATTAAATTTAGTCATTAGTCATCAGTCATTGGTCATTAGTTTTTCTTTGCGTCTTGTTCAGCCCTTGACCCCACTACCAGTTTCCGTGGGTACAATGTAACGTTGTACAAATAGGAATAGTAATAATACTGGGGCGATCGCAATTACTGAGCCAGCTGCTACCAGCCGCCAATCAAGGGAAAATGTACCTGCTAGCTTGGCGACTCCCAGAGGAAGAGTGTATAAATTTTCATCTTGGATGACAATTAAAGGCCACAAAAAGTCACTCCAAGCACCAATAAATACAAAAATTGCTAAAGTTACTAATGCTGGGCGAATTGCTGGTAACATCACATACCACCACAAACCCAACTCCGAGCTGCCATCCATACGGGCAGCTTCTTCTATTTCTTTGGGAACGCTCATAAAAGCTTGGCGCAACAAAAAGATCCCAAATGCAGAAGCTAAGCTCGGAAAAATCATCCCTAAATAACTATTTCTCAAACCCAACTGGACTGTCAAAATGTAAAGAGGAATCATCACAATCTGGAAGGGAATCATAATTGTAGAGACGACGGCGACAAAAATCCAGTCTCGCCCCACAAATGATAACCTTGCCAAGGGATAGGCAGCTAAAGCGCAAAATAGTAGATTTAACCCAACAGTCAGCACTGACACTAAGGTGCTGTTATATAAATATTGTCCAAAGGGTAAAGATTGCCAAACACGAGAAAAGTTATCTAGTGTAGGCGATGCAGGCAACAGCTGTGGTGGCGACTGCAAGATATTTTCGGTAGGTGATTTTAAGGCTGTGCTGATTAGCCATAGCAAAGGAAACAGCATCACCAGTGCGATCGCTCCCAATAGCGCATATGTTAACAGAATTTGCGATCGTGATTTTTTCGAGTTCAGCATTTGATTAATAAAGTTCGAGTTTTGTAAATATTAATTTCTGACTAAGAGAATTTTTAATTTATTATTTAATCAGAGAAAAATACAGCCAGCAAATTGAGAAAATACATCTTGTTCCAGAACTAAAGATTTATCATTTTAATATATGTGAGATTTAGCTAACAATTTAAGGTGCGCTGCGCGACAACGCACCCTACGTCTCCAATTACTTCAGAATTCTGACTCCTGAATTCTGCTGTATCAGCCTACAGTTTGAAATCAAAATTATAGCGGTGAATCTCCAACCTCTGCATAAGGTTGTGGTTCCCGCAGGCGTTTGGCAATTTGTTCTCGTCGATATTTTGCAAGTTCGCTATAAAGCTTCTTGCGGGAAAGATTTACACTACCAACAGGCTCATGTTCTAGGAGTGTATGCCAAGGGCTAAACATTGTACCCTCATCTAAACGTTTGCGTTCTTCAAAGTCAAATTTCTGACTGGGAATGCGGACAGTTGCAACTTTAATAAATGGTGAATCTGCTTCTTGCCATTCTTTAACGTGGTCTTCAATTGGCGTTTTTTCATCATCGACATAAAACTGAATCAGAAAATCAAAAGATGCTTCTCGACCCTCTACCGTTAAATGGTTGACCATTGCTTCCCTAAGGTAGTTTTCAGATTCTGGAAGTATTTCTGGAGGCTGTTCAATCTGTTGAGATTTTACAGATAATTTAACAACGCGAGACGCTGCTAACGTCGCTACCGCTGACCCTCGAGGACTCGCTAACGCTTCGCTATCGCTAACGCCAAACTTAAACGGTGCCATACTCCAATACTGAATCAAAAGTGGGTTGCCTACGTTCTTACTAGTAATTTTTTGTAACAAAGCAAAGGCGTAACCAAGTTCCTGTAAGCGTTCTGGAGTAAGTTGTCCGCTACCTGCTTTAAAGATATCAGCGTAATCATTAACGTCTTTGGTAAAGAAAGTAGGATAACTGTTAAGTATAAAATCTTGAGTTTTTTCTTCATCATCCAGTACTTTTTGCCCCTCTACATTCATCACCTTGATAGCTATACCGCGAACATCAGGTTGGCTATCAGAGCGAAATTTCCCACGTTTTTCAGGCGCACCACCATTAGAGAAACGAATCCAAGCAGGATAGGTTTGGGGGGTTTTGAACAAACCTACTCTCAAGTCTTCAGGAAGATTGGGTTCAACAATAAACTCTCCCCATAGTAGTCCGTGACTTTTGCTATGAATTTGGCGCAGGTCTGGACCTGTTTGTTGTTGAGCTTGGAGACTAGTTGCTACAATCTCGTCGATGGTGGCTTCTTGGTCAGTGGTAGATGCTGTTGGATTACTCATGAAAAATATTTGATGATATTTCTTCATCATCCTCAACCTTTAGTCTTTGGGAGTCAACCCAGTTTCAGTTAAGATATTTTTTAACGGTTTATCCCAAAGTTCGATAGGTAGCTGGGGTAAATATGCAAAATCAAATACAATTCCGATAGTGGGCTTTGTTAACCACTCTGGTGAACTGAGTAGGCGATCGTAATATCCTCCGCCATAACCCAGGCGATATCCTTGATAATCGCAAGCTACACTGGGGGTGAGAATCAAATCCACTTCCGTCGGGTCTAAGGTTGGCGCGTCGGGATGGGGTTCAGCAATGCCATAAGCGCCACTTTGCACAGAATCATCAGTCTGCCAAATATGCCAAGAGAGGGATTGATTAACGCAGCGAGGGAATCCCCAACGGTATTTGGTGTTTATAAATAATGCACTGAGGTCAGGTTCTTGTCGAAAGCTAAAATAAGCAAGTATTGTTTTTGCTTGGGCGAACAAAGCAGAGTTTTGTAAATGAAAGCAAATGCGATCGCTTTTTTCTCTCCACTCCCGAACAGACATTGATTGACGTTTTTTGAGTAAAGTACGGCGTAATTGTGCTTTATTTAGTTGATGATTAACTGCGTCCACATTCAAAAACTTACTTGTTAAACAGCATTGTGCGTTTTAATTGTAAGTTACCTATTAAAGTACTACTAAATTTTTGCTCAAAAAATCTGAGGGTGGGCATTGCCCACCCTCAGATTATGCAGCGTGTTGACGATACCACTCAATGGTATTTTTTAGCCCTTGCTCAAAGCTAACTTGGGCAGTGAAATTAAAAGCAAGCTTGGCACGTTCAGTATCTAAACGGCGTCTAGGTTGACCATTGGGTTTATCAGTTTGCCAAACAACTTCACCTTTAAACTCCATCAAAGAACAAATCAGAGTCACTAAATCAAGAATCGAAATTTCATCACCCGTTCCCAGATTTACTGGTTCTGATTCGTTGTAGAATTGAGTGCCCATCACAATCCCCCGCGCAGCATCAACAGAATAGAGAAACTCGCGAGTCGGACTACCATCACCCCAAACTAGCAGTTGCTTTTGTTCTTGAATTTGGGCTTCGTGAACCTTGCGAATTAACGCCGGAATCACATGAGAACTTCCGGTATCAAAATTATCTTCTGGACCATATAAATTCACTGGTAATAGGTAAATACCATTAAAGCCATACTGCTGGCGGTAAGCTTGCAATTGCACTAAAAGCGCTTTTTTGGCAATTCCGTAAGGTGCGTTGGTTTCCTCTGGGTAGCCATTCCATAAGTCATCTTCTTTGAATGGCACCGGAGTAAATTTCGGATAAGCGCAGATAGTACCAACACAAACAAATTTTTCCACTCGTGCTTGATATGCAGCGTGAATTAGCTGGCTCCCCATAATCAAGTTATCGTAAAATAACTCTGCGGGTTTTTGCTGGTTGAGACCGATACCACCAACATGAGCTGCTAAGTGGATAACGATGTCTTGTTGGTCAACTGCACGTTGGCAATTTTCCCAAACTCGCAGATCGCAATCACGCGATCGCACTACTGTAATCTTCTCACTATCAGCACCTGCTTGAGACAGTTGATCTATCACCTGACGACCGAGAAACCCTGACCCACCAGTGACAAGAATGCGTTTATTTTTGAGTTCTAAGGCGGTCATATTTTTATCCTCTGTGGGTCTCAATCAGAAGTGCAAAGCGCCAAGTTCTTGACGAAGAGTAGCAACCTCATGTGGAAATTGCGAACCATTGCCATTGGGTGAAGTGTAACCCAAAGCTTGGAGGTCTGCTTCTACCATTAAGGAAACTAGTTGTTCAAAGGTTACTGATGGTGTCCAGCCTAACTTCTGCCGTGCTTTGCCAGAATCACCAATCAATAATTCTACCTCGGCAGGACGGAGATAACGTTCGTCAAATTCGACATAATCTTGCCAATTGAGATTGACGTAATTAAACGCCAATTCGAGAAACTCCCGCACTGAGTGAGTTTCGCCAGTTGCAATTACGTAGTCGTCTGGTTGGTCTTGCTGCAACATCAACCACATTGCTTTGACGTAATCTTTAGCGTAGCCCCAATCTCGCTTGGCATCGAGATTTCCCATGTAAATCTTTTTCTGTTTTTTGGCGACGATGTTGGCTACTGCCATGGTGATTTTACGGGTAACGAAGGTTTCTCCACGACGGGGTGATTCGTGGTTAAAAAGTATACCGTTACAAGCAAATAAGTTGTAAGATTCACGATAATTTATTGTTTGCCAGTGGGCATATACTTTGGCGCAAGCATATGGACTGCGGGGATAAAATGGTGTTGTTTCGCTTTGCGGGATTGCTTGTACTAATCCGTACATTTCTGAGGAACCCGCTTGGTAGAACCGCACTTGGATTTTGGTACGTTGTTGGTAGTCTCGAATTGCTTCTAATAACCGTAGTGTCCCCATTCCCACTGCATCTACGGTGTATTCTGGTGAGTCAAAGCTGACTCTGACATGGGATTGAGCGCCGAGGTTGTAAATTTCTACTGGCTGTACTTCTTCTAAGATGCGTCGCAATGTTGTTCCATCGGTCAAATCACCGTAGTGAAGAAATAATTGCACTCCAGGTTTATGCGGATCTTCGTAGATGTGATCGATGCGGTCTGTGTTGAAGGTAGAAGTCCGGCGAATTATTCCATGAACTTCATAACCTTGTTCTAGCAAGTATTCGCTCAGATATGAACCATCTTGACCGGTAATACCAGTGATTAACGCTCGCTTCTTTTGCGTCATGCTCAACTATCCCTTATTCTCTTTGATTAAAATATTACAGCTGATCTGATACAACCTAGCAGGTAATTGCTGAATTGCCTAATAGTAAACCTACTAGTTCTAATCGATCCTGTAACTTTTAAGTAAATAAATTTACTTAAGAACAAGTGATTTAACTACTAAGACTTAAATTCATAAGTTCAAGATTGTTTAATAATTATTTTTAGCTATGTTTTCATTTGTTTTTTTATAAAAATTTTATAATACACCTGATTTTTGTGAAGACTCTATAAAGTTACTTGAGTTCGATCAGCCTTTGATAGCTAGTCTTTTGAGGTTTTAAAAATACGATTATGAAAGAGACTACAATAAAAATTTATACAGCGTTTTCTCTAGTTTTTAACTAGAGAAAAGCTATACCAAATTTGAAAGAAGAATGCGACAGATATATAAGTAGGGGGACACATTTGTGCGCCCCTACAGGCGATTTATTTGTTGCAAAAGTTTTTGCAAATGGTATTATTTAACCAGTTTTGTGTAGCAGTATATTTTACACTAAAAATTAGTACTTAGGGGCATTGACCGCCCCACAGAACCAGCTCTAAGTAATTACTCAGTATGCTCCGTTATTTTTAGGCAAAATTACTACATCAACAGTTTTTAAGATAATCCATAAATCAAGCCATAAATTCCTAAATTTTACGTAATGCAGGTCTATTTGGACTCGCCGAGGGTAGGGAATGTCATTACGCCCAGACACCTGCCACAAGCCTGTAATTCCTGGACGGATTGTTAAAATCTCATCAATGTGACAACCGTATTTTGGTAGTTCTTCTGCTACTAATGGGCGAGGGCCGACTACACTCATATCCCCTTTTAAAACGTTCCAAAACTGGGGAAATTCGTCTAAGCTAGTAATTCGCAAAAATCGACCAATTTTAGTAATCCGTGGGTCTTGTTTGAGCTTAAAACTACTCTCAAACTCTTGTCGCAATTGGGGCGATGTTTCCATCATTTGCACGAGGATTTCGTCCGCATTGCTGACCATTGTTCGGAATTTAATACAGTTAAAAGGTTTGTAATTTTTTCCTACCCGTTGCTGAACATAAAAAATCGGGCCTTCTGAACTCAAAGCAATCAACAAGGCCAAGATTAAGTAGACAGGGAAGAATAAAATCAACACTGACAGCGAAAACACTATATCGAACAGTCGTTTGGCAAACTCTCCGTTTAAACCCTGAAAAGATAAACCTTGAGGTTTAACTCTAGGCGTCTTTGTTCTTTGACCGCGTTTTAGAAGAGTACGCGTAGACGCTCTAGTGTCTTGCCGTACACCTCGCTTGCCGGAGAGGAGTGAGCTCTGGGCAGTCATCATACTCCTTAATAATCCACACCACACATAGTCCCAATCTTAAAGCCAAAATGAGATGCTTCTGGGGATAAATTGCCAAAAGCCTAAAAAAATAAGTATCTTAACCAAGACCATTATTCCAAAAAGGTCTTTTTTCGTTGCACTTGTTTACAAAATCTAGATAACGATCTGCAAACACTTGCTGCGAAAATTGCGCGGCGTGCGATCGCATATACTCACAATTGAACGAAGCCTGATATAGTTCAAATTTTTCTACTGCCTCCACTAAAGCTGCCTCTGTTTGTGTCCTGAATAATATACCTGTCCCTGTATCCACATTAGAGCGAATATCTCGCACTGTTTCTAGAGCACCCCCAGCACCATAGGCAATGACTGGCGTACCACAAGCTTGTGCCTCTACTAAGGCAATACCAAAATCTTCACAAGCTGCATACACAAAGGCCTTAGCGCTAGCCATATATTTTTTTACCACATTATCGGGTTGCCATCCGAGTATTTGTATGTTTGAATTTGCCATCTCACGAATCTTTTTCATTTCATCTCCTGTGCCAATTACTACTAATGGTCGTTTTAGTTGATTAAAAGCTTTGACAATCAACGATACTTGCTTATAACTCACTAGTCGAGAAACTGTTAGGTAAAAATCGTCTTTTTCCTGAAAAAATGGAAATTCGCCAATATTCACAGGTGGGTAAATCACTGTTGCTTCTCGCCGATAGCAACGCCAAATGCGCCGAGCTGTGTGCTGGGAGTTAGCAATAAAGTAATCAACACGATTGGCACTCAAAACATCCCACTGGCGCAAACGATGTAATAAATATCGGGTCACCCACCCAGGTAAACCATTACCCAGCTTGCTCTGGCGCAGATAATCAAAGGTCAAGTCCCAAGCGTAGCGCATGGGGCTGTGACAGTAGCAAATATGCAACTGATCTGGAGTGGTAAGGATTCCTTTGGCAACAGCATGGGATGAAGACAGAATTACGTCATAGTCCCGCAAATCCATTTGTTCAATCGCCAAAGCCCACAAAGGCAAATACTTTTGTATACCGTTACGGGCATAGGGAAAGTGCTGAAGAAACGTCTTGCCAATTTGACGTTTGTATAAATAACTTTCAGGGTTAATGGATTCAAAATCGATGAGGGCATACAAATCAGCATCAATGTGATTCAAAATTTCCCGTACAACGAGTTCTGAACCACCTGTGGCTTTGGGTGTCAACCACTCATGAACCAGAGCATATTTCAAGGGCACAGCTAACTTGTAATGAATGGAAAATCGTTAGGCAACTTATGAGGTTAACTGAAAAGTTTCCCCTTGTGATTAAATAATGGGAAGCGCCCCAGGTGAAGGCCAAGACGCAATTTTTCCCTCACAGGTTCCAGATGGATGCTGCAACCTGATAACCTCAAATTGGGGACTGGGTACTGGGTATTGGGTACTGGGAAAACTCTTCCCTAATCACCAGTCCCTAGTCCCCAGCCCCTAGTACCCTGTGCCTTAAAAAGAACTGACGTAGGAATGGGAAAGCTATGCGAATTCTAATTATGGGTGGTACTCGGTTCATTGGTGTCTATTTGACTCAACTACTAGTGGAACAAGGACATGAAGTGGTGCTGTTTAATCGTGGAAATCGACCAGCGCCTTCTTTACAGGGAGTAGGACAAATTATAGGCGATCGCACCGATGCTACCCAATTAAAAGCAAAATTGTCACAAGAAAATTTTGATGCCATTTTTGACAACAATGGACGAGAACTCAACGATACTCAACCACTTGCAGAGATTTTTCAAGATCGGGTGCAACATTTTGTATACATGAGTTCGGCGGGGGTGTATCTCAAATCTGACCAACTTCCCCATATCGAAGGCGATGCAGTAGATCCCAAAAGTCGCCACCTGGGTAAGCATGAAACGGAAGCTTATCTGACTCAACAGGGATTACCTTTTACTTCCATTCGTCCTACTTATATTTACGGCCCACGTAATTATAATGACTTGGAAAGCTGGTTTTTTGACAGAATTGTCCGCGATCGCCCCATTCCTATCCCCGGAAATGGTTTGCATATCACTCAGTTAGGTCATGTTAAAGATTTAGCAAAGGCCATGACCCAAGTTTTGGGCAATCAACAAGCAGTAGGACAGATTTATAATATTTCTGGCGATCGATTTGTTACTTTTGATGGTTTAGCCCGTGCTAGCGCCGTAGCGGCTGGAAAATCACTTGATGCTGTGAAAATTGTCCATTACGACCCGAAAAAGTTTGATTTTGGCAAGCGCAAAGCTTTTCCCATGCGGGTGCAACATTTCTTTGCTTCGGTGAACAAAGCGCAGACAGAATTAAACTGGCATCCGGAATATGATTTGATTTCGGGATTACAAGACTCTTTGCAAAATGATTATTTAGCTTCTGGTCGGGATAAAGCCGATGTTGATTTCTCTGTAGATGAGGAGATTTTAAAAGCTGTTTAATTGTGAGGTTTGTTGACCGAATAATTCGTAATTATTCGGTCATGGGTGATGGGAAAAACCAATGTTGGTTGAAAAAATGAGTCAGATTTTGCAATATCCACTCCATAATATTTTAGATGCTCGTGCCCGCTTGGGTGAAGGGCCAATTTGGGATTCTACTAAAAAAGTGCTTTACTGGATAGATATTTTTAACCATCGAGTGCATCAATTTGACCCGGGAACTCTTAAAGATCGCTTTTTTGATGTGGGAGATGTGGTAGGTGCGATCGCCACAACTGGTACAAATAGATTAATTATCGCACTGCGCCATCACCTAGCATTACTCAATACCCAGACAGGTGAAGTTACTCCCATTTTAGAAATTGAAGGAAATCTGCCAAATAATCGTCTCAATGATGGCAAATGTGACCTCCAAGGTCGTTTTTGGTTCGGCTCAATGTCTACTTCAGAAAAGCCCGAAGCTAGTCTCTATCGTTATGATAATGATGGTTCATTACATGTCATGGAAACAGGATTAACTATCTCTAATGGTTTGGGGTGGAGTCCGGATCAAAAGACGTTTTATTTGGCTGATTCTCCTCAACAAAAAATATATGCTTATGACTTTAATTCAGGAACAGGGAATATTAGTAATCGCCAGATTTTTGTTGATTTAACTCATGAATCTTTCTACCCAGATGGCTTGACGATAGATAGCCAAGGAAATATTTGGTCAGCTATGTGGAATGGATGGTGTGTGATTCGTTTCAATCCCAAGGGTGAAGAAATTTTGCGGATTAATCTACCTGTTCCACTTGTAACAAGTTGCACCTTTGGCAGCGAAGATTTGCAAACACTTTACATCACCACTGCTTCAGTTGGACTCAGCCAAGCCGAGATTGACAAAAGTTTCTACTCTGGTAATTTGTTTGCTCTCCGCACAGATGTTACCGGATTACCTAGCTATAATTTTTATAAATAAAATAGTAGCTCTGTCAATCTGAGGTGCTAAATGAATTCTCACATTCGTTAAACTAGACTCTTTACTTGTTTGCGAATTCTAAAAATTACGATTTTTGAAGGTAGATGTTGTGAATCAGCACTGCTAGCTTTTTGTAGCAAAAACATCTGAAAAATATTAACTTGAAAGTGTAGAATGGAGGTTAAATAGTTTAAGTAAATGAGAGTATTTTTTTCATCAGAGATATAAAATAGCGTTAAAATCCTGTCTGTTAGATCCGCTGCTGGTAGCAGTTGCTTAAATCTTGTGAGAAATAAAACTGATTAATTATAAAAAATCTTATCTGATACAAATTTTCAAGTCTCTAGCCCCCAAAACTGGGGTTTTTCGATAAATCTAGGAAAATTAGTTAGGAGATAATCCGAAAAACTAGAACTTCAGTTTGTAGAACAGAATATACTGTGTCAGCCCAAAAATACATCCAAATTTCAGGAGTTTAAGTCTATGGAACCAGTTTCTATCATTCTTACCGCCTTAATGACTGGTGCAGCAGAAGCTATTGGTGGAGATGCTTTTAACAGTTTGAAGAATTTAATCAAGCGTAAGTTTGTAGGCGAATCAAAGGCAGAGATGATTTTAGCAGAATATGAAAAGCAACCGGAAGTTTGGGAAGCACCCTTGAAAGCCGAATTAGTTGAAGTTGGTGCTGATAAAGATGAGGAAATTCTCAAGAAAGCTAAAGAGTTACTGGAGTTAGTCAAACCTCAAGAAGTATCAGGTACAAGTAATATTAATATTGGCGGTGATGCTAAAGGTGTTGTTGGATACAATATTAGTGGAAATATAAATCAAGGAAACATTAGTTAGGATTGTCGATTGATTAAGCTGCAACAGGACTTACGCAACTGCACATATATCTTCTGTTATGGCGGTCAAGAGTCAAAAGTGTAGAGTTTTTGGACTTTTGACTCTTGACAACCTATACGAATTGAAGAAGAATTCAGAATTAATCAGTGGGGGATTCAGACCCGCCACTGATAGCGTAGCGTTAGCGAGTAATCGAGGACACAGCTTAGCTTCGCTATCCGCCAGTCGTACAGAATACCCAACTGAATCTGATACCATTTCCAAAAATCTTTGCAACAGATGAATCGGCTGTAGGGGCGTACAGCTGTACGCCCCTACCTATCTATCTGTATCAAGTATTTCGTGAAATGGTATGACTCCTGACTTCTGAATCCTGTTTTGATAACTAAATAAAAAAGCGGCTATGGGTAATGGGAAATATATATGCTTAATAATAACTCTGAAAGTAACATTAATATTGCTCATGATGCCAATGGTGTTGTTGGTCAAAATATTAGTGGAAATATAACTCAATACTTCATTTCTCATGAATCTAAAGCTAGCATTCACAATCGCAAGCTTGTTACATTCTCTCCCTATGTAGGGCTAGAAAAATTTCAAACTAAAGATAAAGAGAAATTCTTTGGACGGCAAGCATGGATTACGAAACTAAACCAACATTTAAAACAAAAGAATGTACTTCTACTTTTGGGAGCATCTGGAAGTGGAAAATCATCACTGATTCGAGCAGGATTAATTACAAATCTTGAAGACGATTGGGGCGACTTTATTAATCTAACTTTTGAGCCAGATATAGATGTTTTTAAATCTCTGTATAGTTCTCTTCAATCTAACGGATATAAACAGTCAGAACTTGATATTGCCCTGAGGGATAATAACCTAGTTCAAGTTGTAAAAAAATTGAAACATGATTCTCAGTGGCTGATCTTTATTGACCAGTTTGAGGAACTTTTTACGAGGACTCCAAAGCCAGAACGTCATGAGTTTGTTGATAGCCTGATGCAACTTATTAAACAACAGGATAACTCTGTCAAGATTGTTCTCACAATGCGGGCTGATTTCCTGGATAAATTTAGTCCTTATCCTGAGTTGGGAAATATTCACGATAACTA
The DNA here is from genome assembly GCF_963920935.1 of Nostoc sp. CCY 9925. Lineage (NCBI taxonomy): Bacteria > Bacillati > Cyanobacteriota > Cyanophyceae > Nostocales > Nostocaceae > Nostoc > Nostoc sp. CCY 9925. The sequence continues at coordinate 34,906 of NZ_CAWUDO010000031.1, forward strand.
TAGTTATATGCTCACCGATATGACTGATAGTGAGCTAAGATTAGCCATCGCTGAGCCTGCGGCCAGAAATGGAGTAACTTTTGAGGAAGATCTAGTTGATCAAATTATCTGTGATTTTCGTCAACAGGCTGGTTCTTTGCCACTTCTACAGTACACCCTGCGAAAAATGTGGGAGACAGAAGTAAATAGTGATACGATCGGCGATCGCACTTTGAATAAAAGTACTTATCAAAAATTGGAAGGAGTCACTGGCGCATTCCAACAACAGGCAAACAAAGTATATGAAAGTCTTGCAGAAGAAGAAAAACAAGCAGCTAAAAAAATATTTCTTGAGTTAGTAGATATTGCAGACAATAAACCTGTTGTTAGAAGAATCAAGAAGGCCGAGTTTGAAGATGGTGGAGTTATAGAGAAGACACTCAATATACTAACTGATAACCCTAATCGCCTGCTGGTAGTGGGAAATGAAAAATCAACTTTTGCAAAACCCACAGTACAAGTAGCCCATGAAATTTTGCTAACTGCTTGGCCAATGTTGCAAGCCTGGATAAAAGAAGCGGAAGAACCTCTGTTTTTAAGAAGGCGTTTGCTCGAAGATGCTAGGCGTTGGAGTCGCTTGCTAAGAAAAAACCCTCAAAAAGCAGAAGAAGAACTTTGGAAAGAATCTAAGCTCAGGCAAATACAAGAACTGATAAAAAAACAAATCATATTGGCTTTGAACGATGAGGCAAATAAATTTCTTGATGCTAGCAACATGCTAGCTCAAGGAATAGAAGTACATAATTTGCTGAATCCTCAAGACACACAAAACGGTCTGGTTCTGGCAATTAAAGCAATAGATGAAAATTTAGATAAATTGCCAGAACAGATACTCGCTCCAATTCAGGTTGGTTTGTATAGAGCGATAAAAATATCCTCAGCTTCAATTTCTTTACTCGGACATCAAGCTCTTATCAGGTCAGTTGCCTTTAGTCCTGATGGACGGATACTTGTTAGTGCCAGTGATGACAATACATTACGGTTATGGGATGTCTTTTCTGGCAAGCCCATCGGTGAACCGTTGCAGGGGCATGAGGCTGCTGTCGGTTCAGTTGCCTTTCACCCTGATGGGCAGATGCTTGTTAGTGGCAGTGCTGACAATACATTACGATTGTGGGATATCTCTGGCAGCCCTATCGGCGAAACGTTGCAGGGGCATTTAGGTGCTATCAGTTCACTTGCCTTTAGCCCCGATGGGCAAATGATTGTCAGTGGCAGTGCTGACTATACATTACGGTTATGGGATATCTCTGGCAGCCCTATTGGCGAACCGTTGCAGGGGCATCATGCTCCTATCAATTCAGTTGCATTTAGCCCCGATGGGCAGATGCTTGTTAGTGGCAGTTCTGACAATACATTACGGTTATGGGATATCTCTGGCAGCCCTATTGGCGAACCGTTGCAGGGGCATCAGGCTCCTATCAATTCAGTTGCTTTTAGCCCCAATGGGCAGATGCTTGTTAGTGGCAGTTCTGACGGTACAGTGCGGTTGTGGGGCATTTACGGCAACCTCGTCGCTGAATTTTTTGCGGGAGATATGGGTAATAATGCTCCTATCAATTCAGTTGCCTTTAGCCCCGATGGGCAGATAATTCTCAGTAGCTCTAATGACAATGGATTACGGTTGTGTGATATCTCTGGCAAGTGTATGAGTGAACCCTTCTGGGTGAACCGCCCCGTCGGACTCATTGGACCGGTTGCCTTTCACCCCGATGGGCAGATGATTGCTAGTGGTTGTGCTGATAGTACAGTGCGGTTGTGGGATATCTCTATCAACTCAATTGGTCAACCGTTGCGGCAGCATGAGGGTCTTGTTCGTTCGGTTGCTTTTAGCCCCGATGGACAAATCATTGTCAGTGGTGGTGATGACAATACAGTGCGGTTATGGAATATCTCTGGCAACCCTATCGGTGAACCGTTACAGGGGCATAGGGCTGCTGTAAATTCAATAGCCTTTCACCCCAATGGAGAGATGATTGTTAGTGCCAGTGCTGACAATACATTACGGTTGTGGAATATTTATGGTCAACCCATCGGTGAACCCTTGCAAGGGCATAGTGCTGCTGTCGGTTCAGTTGCCTTTCACCCTGATGGGCAGATGCTTGTTAGTGGCAGTGATGACAATACATTACGGTTGTGGAATATCTCTGGTCAACCCATCGGTGAACCCTTACAAGGGCATGAGGCTGCTGTCTGTTCAGTAGCCTTTCACCCCAATGGAGAGATGCTTGTTAGTGGCAGTGCTGACAATACATTACGTTTGTGGAATATCTCTGGTCAACCCATCGGTGAACCGTTGCAGGCGCATAACGCTCGTGTGAATTCAGTTGCCTTTAGCCCCGATGGACAGATGATTGTTAGTGGCAGTAATGACAATACATTACGATTGTGGGACATCTCTGGTCAGCAAATCAATGAATTTTCTCAAAGAGTTATGCTTGAGGTTCCTGTAGGGTCAGTTAGTTTTAGCCCTGATGGGCAAATAATTATTAGTGGCTGTGCTGACGGGACAGTGAAGTTGTGTGATGTCTCTGGCAAGAAGATATATGAATCTTTTTGGGCAATTAATGGTCCTGTGTATTCAATCGCTTTTAGTCCAGACGGGCAAAAGATTGCTAGTGCCTGTGCTGATGGTACGGTGTGGTTGTGGCCAGGTGGTTGGCAAGCGTGGCTAGAAATTTGTTGCAACAGATTAGATTACTATCGTGACTTCATAAATCGTAACCATAGCAGTGATGTCGATCGCAGTGATGTCGAAGCTGCTTGCCAAATCTGCCAAAAGTATGTTCGCAACTCAGCACCAGCTGATGAGTTCAACAAACAGGGTGTAGACAAGCGGCGAGAAAAAGCTTTTCAAGCAGCGTTTGATGATTTTTCTCGGGCAATTCAACTCAAACTCAATCACACAGGGGCTTACTATAATCGCGGCATAACTTGTATGGAATTGAAGGATTATGGGGGAGCGATAGAAGATTTTAAACGCCTAATTCGCTTGATGCCAAACCATGCAGGTGCTTACGAATATCTAGGAATTTGTTATATAAAGTTAGACAATAACAAGTCAGCAATTGAGAATTTTCAGAAAGCAGCCAACCTTTATCAGCAACAAGGGATAGAGAAAAAGTACCAGGATGTATTGATAAAGCTTGAAAAAATTCAGCATTAGCTTCAGGATGAAATAAACTGGAAGGAAAAGTTTGCAGTCAAAGGTTCTGGCAGCGGTTTTCCTTGTGCTTGGTAATCTTCAATCAAAAGTTCCAACACTTCTTCACCATTATTGAGAGCATCGGCGTAGGTATTTCCATGAGTATGTGCGTAAGGGCCAAACTCAGGCAGCCTGACAATATACTTTTTATCTTCATCAGACCACTGAATTAGAATACTATATTGTCGTTTCATTAGTGCTAGCTAGCTTTTTGTGGTAAGAGATAAATTGCCCCAGATATTAACGTTAAAGCAACAGAAATCCAAAAAGCAATTAAAGATGGAGTTTGCCAAACTTCAGGTAGTGGTGCAATTAAAAGTGCGATCGCCATTATTTGACTCACAGTTTTGAGTTTACCCCAAATGTTCGCCCCGGTAATCGTTGTTTGATTTACCCGCCAACCAGCGATCGCTAATTCCCGCGCTAAAATCAAAAACACTCCCCAAGCCGGCACTTTTCCCAGTTCAATCAACACTAGTAACGGCGCAAGTACCAAAAATTTATCTACCAAAGGATCGAGAAACTTACCTAAATCAGTAATTTGATTGAGTTTCCGCGCTAAATAACCATCTAACCAATCAGTCAGCGCAGCAACAAGAAAAATCGCCAAACATATCCACTTAGCTCGATCTGTGGGATTATATAAACCGTAAAGCAGAAATGGTACACCCAGAAGGCGAGAGAAAGTAATCCAGTTAGGTAGAGTCACGTCGCTTCGCTCCGAATTCAAAATTCAAAATTCAAAATTAATAATCCCCATAAATAAATTTAGTTGCTCTGTTATCAGGAGTCATGGGGAAGACGGGCAGAGGGGATAAACTTACTGCAAGTTCTCCTTGTTTTTCCACTCTTTCCCTAAGCGTGGGAAAATCTGTTTTCTGAAGCTCTCCTAAAACAATACTATGACTCAACACACAGACTCCGAATTTCGCATCGAACGGGATTCAATGGGCGATCGCCAAATTTCTAGTAGCGTTTATTACGGCATTCAAACACTACGGGCAATAGAAAACTTTCCCATCAGCGGCATCAAGCCTCTATCTACTTACGTAGATGCTTGTTTGTTAATAAAAAAAGCTACCGCAATTGTGAATGGAGAACTAAATTGCATTCCCCAAGATATTACTCAGGCGATAGTCGAAGCAAGTGATGAAATCTTAGCTGGGAAGTTGCGCGAACAATTCGTTGTGGATGTTTATCAAGCGGGTGCTGGAACTTCTCACCACATGAATGTTAATGAAGTTCTGGCAAATCGCGCCTTAGAAATTCTTGGCGACGAAAAAGGCAACTATAAACGCATTAGTCCCAATGACCACGTTAACTATGGGCAGTCTACCAATGATGTGATTCCCACAGCAATTAGGATTGGTGGTTTATTGGCACTTTCTCATACATTACACCCAGCTTTAGAAGAAGCGATCGCCGCCTTAGAAAACAAAGCTGTAGAATTTCAAGATATCGTCAAATCTGGCAGAACTCACTTACAAGACGCTGTACCTGTGCGTTTGGGTGAAAATTTTCGGGCTTGGGCGCAAATCCTCACCGAACACCAAAACCGGATTTACACCGCCTCTGGGGATTTGATGGTGCTGGGTTTGGGAGGTAGTGCAGCGGGAACAGGGTTGAATACTCATCCTTTGTATCGCGCCCGTGTTGTAGAAGTTCTCTCGGAATTAATTGATACTCCATTAGAAGCTGCACCCCACCTGATGGCAGCTATGCAAAGTATGGCACCATTTGTCAACGTTTCCGGTGCTTTGCGGAACTTAGCCCAGGATTTAGCCAAAATATCTCATGATTTACGGTTGATGGATTCGGGTCCGAAAACTGGTTTGAAAGAAATTCAACTGCCGCCAGTACAACCAGGTTCCTCGATTATGCCGGGGAAATATAACCCAGTCATGGCAGAGATGACATCAATGGTATGTTTTCAGGTGATGGGTTATGACAATGCGATCGCTCTTGCTGCCCAAGCAGGACAATTAGAATTGAACGTCATGATGCCGTTGATTGCCTATAACTTAATTCACAGCATCGAAATTCTGGGCAACACCATCGCCGCACTTACAGAACGTTGTATCAAAGGAATTACAGCTAACAAAGAACGTTGTTTAGCATACGCTGAAGGCAGTTTAGCTTTAGTAACTGCACTCAATACCCACATAGGTTATTTAAATGCCGCAGCTGTCGCCAAAGAATCTTTAGAAACTGGTAAATCCTTACGAGAAATCGTCCTCGAAAGAGGATTGATGAGTGAGGCAGACTTAGCCACAGTATTAAATCTAGAACAGATGAGTGCTATCTTACCCATTAAGACAGAATAATGGGTATGGGGCATGGGGCATTGAGAGTGCTGAGTTAAGAGTTATTCTCCTCATCTCCCCCAGTCCCAGTCCCCAGCGATACACTGAGCTTGTCGAAGTGTCCCCAGTCCCTAATCCCTATCTACTATGCAGAGTCAAAAACCATCTGTCAGCTTGATTCGGGCTACTTCCTACGAACGAGAGGCTTTACGAGAATCTCTAGTCACACTCCTGGAACCTTTTGGAGGAATGGCAGCATTTGTTAAAAGAGGCGATAGCGTTTTACTCAAACCTAATCTGCTCACAGGTGCGCGTCCTGGTAAAGAGTGTATCACCCGTGCGGAACTAGTTTATGTAGTTGCTCAAATGGTAATTGAAGTTGGCGGGAAGCCATTTTTGGGTGATAGTCCGGCTTTTGGTAGCGCCAAGGGAGTAGCAGTGGCAAATGGCTATCTGCCTATTTTAGAAGAACTCAATCTTGCGATCGTCGATTTTCACGGCCAGCGTTACCAAACTGTCAGCGATAATTTTAACCACCTGCGGCTGTCTAAAGAAGCGATGGAAGCAGATGTGGTGATTAACCTACCTAAAGTCAAATCCCATGCCCAGTTGACGTTAACGCTAGGCGTGAAAAACTTGTTTGGTTGCGTCCCCGGTAAAATGAAAGCTTGGTGGCACATGGAAGCCGGAAAAGACGCCAACAGATTTGCCCAAATGTTAGTAGAAACTGCCAGGGCAATTAACCCTAACTTAACCATCTTAGATGGCATCATCGGTCATGAAGGTAACGGCCCTAGTAACGGTGAACCTCGCCAACTGGACATTCTAGCAGCTGCGTCAGATATATTTGCCCTAGATCGAGCAATGGTGGAAATTCTCAACGTTCCTCCTGAACAAGTGCCCACAGTTGCAGCTTCCCAAAGATTAGGAGTTTGTCCAGAACTTGCTGCCATAGAGTTTCCAAATTTAAATCCTGATTTATTAAAAATAGAAGATTGGCGGCTACCAGACAAGTTAATGCCCATTGATTTTGGTATGCCCCGTGTCATTAGATCTACGTTTAAGCATCTTTACACCCGGTTTATCAAGGAACCAATGAGTGTTTACGCAAAGAATTAAGGAGTGGGGAGGTGGGGAGATGGGGGGGAGAACTTGCACCAAGTCTTTCTCTTTCTCGCCAATTCCCCTTGTTTTGCGATCCTCTTGGCAATGCCCCATACTTCGGCTCCCTTCTCTACGAGACGCACTCGCGTTCGCTACTTCGGCTACGCTCAGCACAAGTCAGGACAAGCCCCTCAGCACAAGTCAGCGCAAGTCGCTCAGTAGAAGTGCCCCATTTAAAAGTGCAAACTTCGTTACAGCAATTTCATTTATTAGCAAAGTAATCTGTAATTACCCTCCGATTGCTTAACCAAACCGTCCTAGTTACTATAGTGGCGGTTTTTTTAGTTGGTTAATTTTTTTATAAAAATCTTTCATACATAACAGATTACCAAGAACTAAATTATTCAGTAGACCTCTTGGATAAATCGAAAATAAGAACCCCACCCCGCCAAAGCTACGCTTTGTCTCCCCTCCCCTTAGCAAGGGCAGGGATTGGGGGTGGGGTGTTAGGCAATACGGTTCGGATAAGCAATATGAACTTTCCTTGTGGTCTGGGAAAAGGTTAATGGTTCGACAAGCTCACCAACCGGGTAATGGGTAAAGGATGTATTTAAAACCTTTCCCCTTTCCCCTTTCCCCTTTAACCGAACCGTATTGGGGTGTTAGGGACTTTTGCAACAGGTCTAGTCTTGTGGGGTGGACGTTCTCGCCCGCCCATAACTGAGGGCAGATAAGATGTCCACCCCACAAGAAGAATTTGATGTTTTTTGATTTGAAAATCCCTACAGTTGATAAATATTCTGTTGACAAAATGACAATTGGCAAATGACCAATGACAATAAAATGTGCATCAAAATTGAACATTAACGTAGCTACAAATCAAAAATTGCAATGATTGGCGCATGGTCTGAACCTGGTTTTCCTTGTCTTAAGTTGGGGTCATCATTAACAGAAGATAAAGTATCCCTACTATCGATATAGCTGTCTACTTTGGGCAACTTGCGCGGCTTCCCAGGTAACAGTTCTTGACTAACAAAAATATGATCTATTAACTCCTTGTTGTTCTGATAAATACGCGAGTATCGTCTTTTTTCATCAATCAAAGGAGCTAAATTAAATAGTCTGGTATCATCTCCTTCGTCTAACAAATTAAAGCCGCGTGTATTAATCTCGCTACCACTTGGCCCATGAAGAATCTGAGTAGTAGCAGCAGATGGTACATCATTCAGATCTCCTAGAACAATCAGACCTTGGTTGGCATTATTTTCTAATAACTTATTTGCTTTAACACGCAATGCAACTGCTTCTGCTGTTCGCTTTATAAGTGCTAAGCCAGCAACTAGACTACGCTCATTTTCATCTTTGGGAGCAAATCGGGGATTATTGTTTGTTGAAGTAAAAGTTAACAATTTAGACTTGAAGTGTGCATTGATAATATGAATAGAAATATCTTCTTGAGGTTTGACAAGAATTCGCAAAGCACCTCGGCCCATGCGATTAACTTCAGTTGAATTTCCTTCTGTGTCTTGAGTAATGAGTTTGGAAAAGCCACCTTCAGGAAAATTTATTATATCTTCGTGTTCGGCGATCGCTAATTTTGAAAGAAACCCAACTCTAATTCCGCGAGGGTCTGGAAATGCAGATAAACATGTATGAGGATAGCGCCCCTCTAACAGTCCTAATAATTCTGCAAATGCTTGCATATCTCCAATTTCTTGAACAGCTAGCACATCAGGATCGAGAGTTAGAATTACACTAGCTAAGCTATTCAATTTTTGTGTGTATTCTGCTTCGGTTTTGGGACTAAAACTACTACCCAAAGAAAATAGATTTTCTACGTTCCAAGTCATGACCTTAAATGTAGCCATACTTGCTCCAAATATATATAGATAAATTTTAGCATTGAGCTATTTGCACAAAGTCATCTTACAGCAAGTTGAATTTTTTGATGGTTAATATTTACTAAATTTCAAAAAATCATTAATTCAGCTTGCCTAAAGTACTCGATATTTCCTGTTTTTTCAGCCAGTATTTTAATTTTTCAAAGCTTGTATTAATTGGTTTGATAGACTCTTCTGTGATTGTTTTATGTTTAACTGCTCTTTGCAATTCTTGTGAGATATAATTATATTGTTGGTCAAAGATTGATTTATTTTTAGACTTCAGAGATTCTATCAAATGTTTCAAATTAATGTCCAACTCTTCTATTTTGTTTTTTGGCAGTCGGGATGTTATCAGTTTTAGAAGGTTTTTTATTTCGGTCTTTTCATCTAAACTTGAGCTTTCATCTGTTAAAAACCGACCGGAAATTTTTACCTGAATACCATCATCCAACTGTATTTGGTATTGTTGTTGAAAATTGAAATCACCAGTTACATGGGCAATTACTTTACCATGCCGATTGCAGTTTTCTCCTTTTTCAGTCACAACCACGCGATCGCCGTTGTCAAAATAATCCTTTGTCATCATTAGAGTACTTGAGTTGAACTACAAAAAAACTACATCGCCATACTTGGCGATTCCAGATCAACTCAATAACTCTAATTTTGCTAAGCTATACGGTTTAGTATGTGCCTACTCCTCTTTCCTCTCGGCTATCCTCAACTTTGCAGAACGCGATCGCGGATTCTGACTAATTTCCTCTTCAACAGCAATAATTGGCTTTTTTGTCAATACTTTTAATAAAGGTGAATTTCTCAAACTATGTTTCACCAAACGGTCTTCTAGGCTGTGAAAACTGATAATCGCAATTTTCCCACCAGGAACAAGGGCCTTTGGTGCTTTATCCAAAAAAGTTTCTAAAGATTTTAGCTCATCGTTGACGACAATTCGCAGAGCTTGAAAAACACGGGTAGCGGGGTGAATTCTACCATAACGGTATTTAGGGGGAACACAAAGTGCGATCGCTTGGGCCAACTCAACAGTCGTGTGAAACGGACGCCGTTCGATGATGCGTCTAGCAATACGCCGTGATAATCTCTCTTCACCGTACTGAAAGAAAATGTTGGCTAATTCGGCTTCATCCCAATTATTAATCACATCAGCAGCAGTTAGCGATCGCCCGCGATCCATTCGCATATCCAAACTCCCGGACTGGCGAAAGCTAAAACCCCTCTCTGGCTGGTCTAAATGGTAAGAACTCACCCCCAAATCGGCGACAATACCATCGAAAGTGTTAGGGGGAAATTCATAGGCAGCAAAATTGCGATGAATAAATTGTAGGCGATGGCTAAATTCAGCTAGATTCTTCTGTGCCGCTGCTAAAGCATCTTCATCTTGGTCAACTGCTGTTACCCGCACATCTGGTGCAGCTTCTAAAATCAGCCGACTGTGACCGCCACCGCCTACCGTGACATCTAAATAATGCCCGCCGGGACGCACCGCCAGATTTTCAATTACCTCCCGACCCAACACTGGCACATGAAAAAATTCCTGCGCCTCAAGTCCCTGATATCCAGCTTCCATATAATAGTTGAAGAAGTGCAACAAAATGAAACATCAAGTAAAACCCCTGCTCTGTCACCCCCTCTCAAACATACCCCTGTATGGGCAATAGATTCTAAAAGTATTGCCTCTAATAGTCTGTCAAATTGAAATTGACAGTTTGGAGTTGATGTCAGGACATAGAATTTTCATTCTCCGCGTCCCCGCGTCTCCCCATCCCCGCGTCAATTCTTGATAGACCTTGGCATGAGAGACAAGATAAATTGGGTCTAGTTGGCATCTTGGCGGTTCGATTCAAAATTGTCACAACGGGAGAACACTAAATCTATGACCAGAATAGAAACCCGCACTGAACCGATGGTGCTAAATATGGGGCCACATCACCCCTCAATGCACGGGGTTCTGCGGCTAATTGTCACCTTGGATGGCGAGGATGTCGTTGACTGTGAACCAGTCATTGGCTACTTGCACCGGGGAATGGAAAAAATTGCTGAGAACCGCACGAACGTTATGTACGTCCCCTATGTTAGTCGCTGGGACTACGCTGCGGGAATGTTCAACGAAGCCGTCACCGTCAATGCCCCCGAAAAATTAGCAGGTGTAGCTGTCCCCAAACGCGCTAGTTACATTCGCGTCATCATGCTGGAGTTAAACCGCATCGCTAATCACTTGCTGTGGTTTGGCCCTTTCCTCGCTGACGTTGGCGCTCAAACTCCCTTCTTTTACCAATTCCGGGAACGGGAGATGATTTATGATTTGTGGGAAGCCGCCACAGGTTATCGGATGGTAAATAATAATTACTTCCGCGTCGGTGGCGTGGCAGTTGATTTGCCTTATGGTTGGGTAGATAAGTGTGTGGAATTCTGCGATTACTTAATACCCAAAATTGATGAATACGAACGCTTGGTAACAGATAATCCCATCTTCCGGCGACGTGTTGAAGGTATCGGCACTATTACTCGTGAAGAAGCAATTAACTGGGGACTTTCTGGGCCAATGTTACGCGCATCTGGCGTCAAATGGGATTTGCGGAAAGTTGACCATTACGAATGCTACGACGATTTCGATTGGGACGTGCAATGGGAAACAGCCGGTGATTGCTTTGCCCGTTACGTGGTGCGGATGCGGGAAATGCGCGAATCTGTGAAGATTATTCGCCAAGCAATTAAAGGACTTCCTGGCGGTCCTTACGAAAATCTCGAAGCCAAGCGCTTAGCCGCAGGTAAAAAATCTGAGTGGGACGCCTTTGATTATCAGTACATCGGTAAAAAAGTTTCCCCCACCTTCAAAATTCCCAAGGGTGAAATCTACGCCCGAGTAGAAAGTGGCAAAGGTGAACTCGGAATTTATCTGGTAGGCGATGATAACGTCTTCCCTGCACGCTGGAAAATTCGCGCTGCTGACTTCAACAACCTCCAAATTCTCCCGCATTTACTTCGGGGTATGAAAGTTGCAGATATTGTAGTCATTCTCGGTAGTATTGACGTAATCATGGGTTCTGTAGATAGGTAGAAAATATCTATCTAAATAGTTTTTTAGAGCAGTTGTATTACAGTGCAACTGCTCTATTTTTTTATAATTTTTGAAGACGCGATAAATCGCCGTCTTTACGAAGGAGTGATTCTTGTAGAGACGGCGATTTATCGCGTCTCTTGTCTAAGATTTATCGCGTCTGTTGTCTTAACCGAACAGTAAATATTTTGTTCATCTATTTATCCAGCCTAATCCTTCACTAACCTGGCTGGAAATATTTTTTACTCATATAACATAAGTACGAAATATTTATGAGTTTTAAATAATGCCCCGCATTTTTGACAACATTGATTTACAACTGCTGCCAATTTTACGAGAAACTCTCAAAGTCTCTTATCGCGCAGACTTTTGCGTTGGCTACTTTAACCTCAGAGGTTGGCGAAGAATTGATGACTTAATCGAACAGTATGTTGGTGGTGAAAATGCTTGTTGTCGTTTGCTAATTGGGATGCAAAGCTTACCCAGTGATGAAGTTCATGCAGCGTTTAGCTTTATTAGTGGTGATGGAAGGATTGACAATAGTGCCATCGTCCGGTTTAAAAAACGCATGGCGGCGGAATTTCGTCAGCAATTAACTATTGGTGCGCCGACTAATCAGGATGAAGCGGGGTTGCGGCGGTTAAGTCATCAGTTAAAAAGTCAGAAAGTAATTATTAAACTGTTTTTGCGTCATTCTCTCCACGCCAAGTTATATCTTGTGCATCGCAATGACCCCAACACGCCAATTGTGGGATTTTTGGGTAGTAGTAATTTAACCCTTCCCGGATTGGCTAAACAAGGGGAGTTGAATGTTGATATTTTAGACCACGATGCTTGCAATAAACTGCAAAAGTGGTTTAGCGATCGCTGGCAAGATTATGGTTGTGTAGATATTTCTCAAGAATTAGCAGAAATTATCGATCGCAGTTGGGCTAGAGATGAGCTAGTTTCGCCTTACTACATCTACCTGAAGATAGCTTACCACTTATCCCATGAAGCGATCGCAGGACTTTCAGAATTTCGTATCCCCCGCGAATTTAATAACTTATTTAATTTCCAAAAAGCCGCCGTGCAGCTAGCAGCACGTCATGTAACTAGGCGTGGTGGCGTATTAGTGGGTGATGTGGTCGGTTTGGGCAAAACTTTAGTTGGAACCGCCCTTGCCAAGATATTACAAGAAGATTGTTATTTAGAAACACTGATTATTTGCCCAAAAAACCTAGTTTCAATGTGGCAAGAATATAAAGATAACTATCGGTTACTTGCCGAAATTATGCCAATTAGTCAAGTACAAAATAAATTACCAACACTGCGGCGTTACCGAGTTGTGTTAATTGATGAAAGTCATAATTTACGTAACCGCGAAGGTAAACGTTATCGAACAATAATAGAATATATTGGAGCTAACGAAAGTAAATGTATTTTATTATCTGCAACTCCTTACAATAAAAGTTATCTTGACCTTTCTGCCCAACTGCGGCTATTTGTGCCAGAAGACCAAGATTTAGGATTAAGACCAGAAGCTTTAATTAATGAACTGGGTGGCAGTTCGGTAGGAGAATTAGAGTTTATTAGAAAGCATCAATGTTCCGTCCGTTCTTTAGCGGCTTTTGAGAAAAGCGAACATCCTGATGATTGGCGAGAATTGATGAAGCGTTACATGGTGCGACGCACTCGCTCATTTATTAAAGAAAATTATGCCCACACAGATGAAACAGGGCGGAAATATTTAGAATTTTCTGATGGGAGACGTTCTTATTTTCCCCAGCGTGTGCCTCGTAGTCTCAAGTTTCCTTTAGAAGGTTCTAGCACAGGCTTTTATGCTCGTCTTTACTCTGAGTTAGTAGTAGAAGTCATTAATCAACTAAATTTACCGCGTTATGAGTATTGCTTTATATGAAAACCACCGAGGGAAATGATTCTTTAATTTATGTTGACCGCGATGGGAATAGCGTTACTCAATCACAATTAGCAGTTCTTCGAGTAGCGGCATGTGAAGAATCTACTCCAGCGATACCTAGAGACAAACAGCATCATGAGTTAGTAAAAAAGGGTGCTGAATTGATTGCTGAAGAAGAAAAAAATGCAGGCGGTCAATTAGGGCGACCATCAGGTGCTAGGTTCCGCAGTTATGAACGACTGAAAAGTTATGTTCAAGAGATGAAAGGAACACTATTTGTTAGTGAAGAACTTTTAAAAGCAATTGATGAAATTTACCGTTATCCTTTGCGACAGTCAGCTATTGATACTCTCAACCGTCAACTGAGAAGCGGTATTAATAATCAGCAGTTAGCTGAGTTAGTAGTGGCGTTACGGATGGATGACCGTTTATGTATTGTCACAGAAGAACTAGAAAAGCGAGAACCTCAAATTATTTGTTCGCTGGGATTATTTTGTAATTCGTAATTTCTCATTAAGGCAATAGACCTGATAAATCGCTGTTTATACAATAATTACCCCTTTGTAGAGACGGCGATTCATCGCGTCTTTGTTATATTTAAATATATATTTAACTATTTTAGGAGTAATTTTTATGGTTATATTATCATCTAATATTTCTTTAACAGAGTTTCTGCAATTACCAGAAACCAAACCAGCTAGCGAATATATTGATGCAAATATCTACCAAAAACCAATGCCGCAGGGAAAACATAGCAGAATCCAAACTCGCTTATCAACGGAGATTAATCACGTAAGCGAACCTGAGCAAATGGCTTTAGCATTAACTGAATTACGCTGCACATTTGGAGGACGTTCTTTAGTTCCAGATATTGCTGTGTTTGAGTGGTCACGGCTTGTTGTTGATGAATCTGGAGAAATTGCCAATAAATTTGAAACTTATCCAGATTGGATAATTGAAATTCTATCACCTGACCAATTTCCTAACCGTGTGATTGATAAAATTATTTTCTGTATTAATCATGGGACAAAATTAGGTTGGTTTATTGACTCTAATGATAAATCGGTGGTGATATTTCAACCTAATAAATTGCCAGAAGTAAAGTATAATAATGATAAATTGACTGTTCTTAATGTATTAGCAGATTGGCAAATTACGCCAGTAGATATATTTAGTTGGTTAAAGGTTAAATAGTAAGACTGTTCGGTTAAGACAAGAGACGCGATAAATCGCCGTCTCTACAAAGGACTGATTATTGTAAAGATGGCGATTTATCGCGTCTTTGGGAACTTGTGAAAAACACCTAAATTAGAAAGGAAACTGGGGTTTGAATAAGTCAAAGCTGCTTTTGCTTGCGGAAAACACCAAAATGAGTAAGTCAAATCACCTTTTGAGTAAGTCAAAGCTGCTTTTGCTTGCGGAAAACACCAAAATGAGTAAGTCAAATCACCTTTTGAATAAGTCAAAGCTGCTTTTGCTTGCGGAAAACACCAAAATGAATAAGTCAAATCACCTTTTGAGTAAGTCAAAGCTTATTTTGATTAAGCATTTCAGTATTTTGAGAAAGTAATCGGGCATTTTTATAAAGCAATTAGGCGTTTTGATAAAGTAATCAGCAAATATACCTGACAATTAAAAATCACGCTTGTACAAAGCGGTAATATCGCTGAACTCACATTTGATATAAAGGATTTATAAAGTATCAAAAGCATGGTTAAAAATTTAACTTCTATAAAAAGAGTTTCTTCAAGTCCGCCAGCGCAGACTTAATTTTTAAAGCCACAGATTTATTTTCTGAATGGCAAAATTACCATGCCTTGTTTTTCTTTTCCAAGCATGGTAATTTATGTCTCTGAATTTTCAACGAACCCGCGATTTACTTAATAACTTTCAATTTAGTGATTTATTTATAGAAGAGTTAGGCTGGTCTAAACCTTCCAGACAAAAACCTGTAACTTTAAAAATTGAGAACAACACCTATCAATACCAGAAGATTGCTGAACTTTCAGGCGTTGCAATCTTTGAAGTCACCGCAGCAGATGGGAACATACCAGAGGCTAAAGTTAGAAATGATATTCATAAAGAAATTACTAAACTTATAGCTGAAAATCTCCTAATTTTTATTACCGAAGAACGCACGCGTAGTCTTTGGTATTGGGTGAAACGAGAAGGAATTAAAAGTTACGTTCGTGACCATTTATATGTGAAAGGTCAACCAGGAGACTTATTTTTAAGCAAGCTTGGTTCTTTAGTTATTGATATTACTGAATTAGAACACGGTGAACCGACGGTTGTCGAAATTGCTTATAAGCTACAACGCGGTTTTGATGTTGAACCAGTAACTAAGAAATTTTACAAGGAATTTCAGGAACAACACCAGAAGTTTTTGCTGTTTGTTAAAGGAATTGATAACGAGACAGATAAACGTTGGTACACATCGGTAATTCTCAACCGTCTGATGTTTGTTTATTTTCTCCAGCGTAAGGGTTTTATTGATAATAAAGATTTAAATTATCTGCAAAATAAGCTAGAACAAAGCAAACAAAAAGCTGAAAATCATTTTTATGACGAATTTCTCAAGGCTTTGTTTTTTGAAAGCTTTGCTAAACCTGAGATTGAACGCGATTTATTTAAAGCATGATGAATTACTATTTATTTGTTCTTTACTTAATAGTTTTATCTGTGACTTTGCAGTTCGTCAAAAAGTTACATCTCATTGTAATATGTTCTATGTCTACCAACTACCCGTCCCACGTTTAACAAAAAACGATCGCAACTTCAATGATATTGTACAACGCGCCGCCAAACTCATCTGCACCACACCAGAATTTGACGAACTCGCGCAAGAAGTCGGTTTAGGTTCCCATCAACAAGGCGTTACCGACGAAACAGAACGCGCCAAACTCCGCGCTGAACTCGATGGAATGGTAGCACACCTTTACGGTTTAACCGAAGATGAATTTAGCTACATCCTCACTACCTTTCCCATTGTGAATGCAACAGTTAAAGAAGCAGCATTAGAAGCTTACCGTAACTTTGCCCCAATGTTTGCAAACTCAAAAATAGAACTTACGCAAAAGTAGACGCTGTAGAAGCGATTTATGATATTACTGTATTAAAGAATCTCAATATAGTCCAATAACTACCAGCAATGCCTGTCTAACCATAAATTCAAGAGCATGTTGACTTGGCGGCTCAGTGCTAACATGGCCTTCGTTGACCACCATCCTCAATTAATGGTGATACCCATGAAAGAATTAATGAAACAGCCTTCATCTTGGCTACCAAATGGAATAAAACTTAATCTTTCTGATCAATTTCGTCCTTTTTCTTTTACTGAAGAGTTACAATTTCGTTTAGAAGAACTATTAGAAAAAAATAAAGAAAATTTACTCAATCCAGATGAACAAGCAGAATTAGCTGGTTTATTGGAGTTAGAAAAAATCTTCAGTTTTATCAACGCTAAACTTGCTTCTTAATTGTGGTACTCAACAATTTTGTTCGTTTAAATGTCCGTAAAAGGGCAAAATACTTGTGTGAATATTGTCACTCTCCAGAACGATCAAATGCAACACCCTTTACCATTGATCACATTATTCCTCAATCTTTAGGGGGATCAGACGATCTCAATAATTTGGCTTTAGCTTGTCATCGCTGTAATCAAAGACGGTATAATTTTACAACCGCAATTGATCCAGAAACACAAACAGAAGTTGCATTATTTAATCCAAGAAATCAAAATTGGTCAGATCATTTTATCTGGACAGAAAATAAGTTAAAGATCATTGGTACAACTCCTATAGGTCGTGCAACTTGCAGTCGTTTTGATTTTAATGATCAAGACCACGATGATGGGTTTATTCTAAATTCCCGTCAACTTTGGTTAACAGCAGGTTGGCATCCACCTATTGGCGATCTATGTCAATAATAAAAGAAACAGCATTGTTAGTTTAACGTAACTTTATCTCAATATTTGAAAACTCAGAATTAGTCTGTAGTTAGTCTCTTGTTCCCATCCAAAGCATAAAAACGAGGATTACTAACAGCGTGAAAAATATCTGTAGCTATGAATACAAACTGACTTGTTACATTACAGTATGAAGTATATTTATTGCCTCAAGTTATAGAAAAAGTAAACATATTATTTGTAAATTTACAATATTCTTAATTTTAAATTTATAATGTTGGATTTTCTCTAGTGATAATTAAAAAACGAGTTTCTTAATAATTTCTTTTAAATTCACCGCATAGGCTAATTAGTATTGTGTCCTGTTAAAATTGAATTGCTGCTATCAATCCAAGGAAGTATTTAACTAGAGGTCTGATAAATTACTATATAAAACCGACAGTATATACTTAGTCCTAATTGTAAAACCGTGCAAATTCATCCTCACTCAGAATTTCACCAGAGCCGCGATCGCCGTGAACAGGGTTTGCAAAATTTGCTCGATCGCCTTGTCATAAAAATACAGCGTGATGAGTTAGTCCGGCAAACAACCAATGAACTCAGAGAATTGCTCCAAGTTGATCGAGTAGTGTTGTATTATTTTTATGGTCAGTGGCAAGGACAGGTAACTTTTGAATCTTTGAGTTCTCAAGAATTGTCAATACTTGGTTCCACTGGGCCAGATAATTGTTTTAACGATGAATATGCTGCTTTATACTTAGCAGGACGAGTAAAAGCCATCGCTGATATTGAATCAGAACCAATGGAGTCTTGTCATCGAGATTTTCTCCGGAGTATGGAAGTCCGCGCCAACCTAGTTGTACCAATTTTGATACCTAGAGGATTATGGGGATTGTTAGTAGCGCATCACTGCCAAGGGCCTCATTATTGGTCACCATTAGATATGGAAATGATGCAAACAGCAGCGCAAACTCTAGCAATAGACCATAATATTCTCGAAAGTTAAGCCACTGTGCATTCAAATCGCATACAGTTAAGTAGCAAAGATATTCACTAGCACTGATTCTTCTAAATAAGGAGAAAAAACTGTGAAATTTGGTTACACGGTAATCTGGGTGGACGATGTAGTTAAGACCGTTGAGTTTTACGAAAAAGCATTTGGTCTGGTTCGTCGCACCCTCAAGGATCATGGACAGTTTATCTGGGCTGAAATCGAAACCGGAAACACTACATTGGCT
The DNA here is from genome assembly GCF_963920935.1 of Nostoc sp. CCY 9925. Lineage (NCBI taxonomy): Bacteria > Bacillati > Cyanobacteriota > Cyanophyceae > Nostocales > Nostocaceae > Nostoc > Nostoc sp. CCY 9925. The sequence goes on from NZ_CAWUDO010000031.1 coordinate 53,558, forward strand.
TTCTCTTCCACTAGTGAAGCACAGAAATTATTTCCCGGTGGCTTTCATCCCAACGACGCTACACAACCGCCGGCATTAATCCAAATATCATTCATCACTCCTGATGTTGGCGGCGCTTACATGAAAGCCATAGGAGCAGGAGCAAAACCACTAGATCCCCCGAAAACCCAACCTTGGGGACAAACAATAGCTCGCGTCCGCGACCTTAATGGCGTGCTGGTTTCCTTGGTGAGTGGATAGCATTGATTAGGGCATAAAACAAGCAAAGCTATAATTACCGTAGCCTCTAGCCACGTTGCATACTTTTATGACTCACCTTCTGACACTGGAACTGAACGAGGAAATTTTCACAGCAATTCAGCGACAAGCTAAGGCGATTGGCGTTCCTCCTGAACAACTAGCTGCAACGTTTCTAGAGCAACAGTTTGGACAAGTTTTTAAATTGTTGTTGTCTGAAGCAGAAAAGGAGAAAGCACGAGCCAGATTTGAACGGCATTTTGGTGCACTTAATCTTGACCATACCACTGATTTTAACAATGAGAGCATTGATACAGATTTGGTAAGAGAATATGGTAGTAACCACGAGGAACGTTAATGCTCCTTGATACCTCTGGGTTACTTTGTCTGCACTATTCAACTGAGCCTTTGCATACTGAGGCTAGTGCTGCCTATAAGAGAGCAACAATGCGATTAACCCACAGCTATGTGATTGCTGAGTACGTTGCGTTAGCCACTGCAAGGCGTTTTCCGCGTTCATCTGTTCTTGCTTTTGTGGTTGACTTGCTGGATAACCCAGACATAGAAACGGTTTGGGTGGATGAACTATTGCACCGGACAGCAGTCGATCTCCTAATGCAGCGGGAGGATAAAACTTACTCTCTATGTGATGCACTCAGCTTTATACTGATGCGCCAGCGTGGGATTACAGAAGCATTATCTACCTCGCCACTTCGAGCAAGAAGGGTTTATTCGCTTACTCCGACCAGCATAACACCAGAATGAATAGTGAGCTTCCAGAGTTAGTCAATGAAGTCCTAAGAAAAATAGGACGAAATATATTGATGTTTCAGCAAATCGAGAAAGGCTTGAAACTGCTTCTTCCATATATACACTCAGATGCTAGTACAAAGGGTATCAATAGCTTTCGGAAGTACAGAGAAACAGCTAAGTTAAAGACTCTAGGACATTTAATAAATGCCTTTATTGAGTCTGTAAATTACGACATTATTGACTCTGTGGACTATAGCACTATTGAGTCTGCGGATTATAACCCTGATTACTTTGCCGATAAATTAAGAGAGATGGTTGCCGAGCGGAACAAACTAGTCCATCACTTTGGTGGGTCGGAAGGTTTGCATATCTTGGAGAATCAAGAAGGTTGTAGAACTTGCATTACCGATTTAGAATCACAGTACCAAGAGGCAATTTCATTTTATAAAGAGATAACACCTTTTGTATTTAGTGTGCTTGTCTGTCTTCGAGAAAATGATGCCGAATCTAACCCAAAAATAGAAATTTTATATAAGCGATTAAAGGCAGATATTACTTCTTCTGGCGTTGAGTATATAAATCTGAACAATCCGTCGGATACAGCATGGGAAAATACAAAAATTGTAAAATTACTGCGTTTAGCCGAAACAAATACAGACAAAATAGGTGATATGACTTTGCTAGCAAGAGCGGGAGAATTTATTAAGATTCAAGATCCTGAATGCACGCCTAAAAAGTATGGAATTAAGACACTAAAAGGTGTTTTAAAAGCTTGTGATTTATTTGAAATTACCGAAATTAAAAACGGAGAGCATAATAGCGTATTTATTTTATATAAAAGTAAACTTACGCATTAACGAATAGCTGCAATAAATAACATTTCAATTTTTAAACTTCGGTTAAATTGATTGTGTTGTTGGCAAGTATTTATTTTCTTTAATCCTCAATATCAAATTCTATGAATTCTAATCCTTTGCTGTGTGCAGCGATCGCTCATCATGTTACCACCAGTCCGCAACAGCGAATTACTTTCGCCGAATTCATGGACATGGCGCTATACCACCCCGAACACGGCTACTATTCCAGCGATGCTGTGAAAATTGGCTTTCAAGGTGGTGATTTTTTCACTTCTCCCAACCTCAGCGCTGACTTTGGCGAATTACTAGCAGAACAATTTTTGCAAATGTGGGAAATTTTAGGGCGACCTGTAACCTTTTCTCTGGTAGAAATGGGAGCAGGTCAAGGACTGCTGGCATTGCATATCCTCAAGTATTACCAGCTACAATACCCAGATTTTTTTACTGCTCTGGAGTATGTAATTGTTGAAAAGTCGCCAACTTTAAGGCAAGAACAGCAACAACGCTTACAAGATTTGCCTGTGCGTTGGTGCAATCTGGAGGATATCCCATCAAATGCGATCGTGGGCTGTTTTTTTTCTAATGAGTTAGTCGATGCCTTCCCAGTCCATCAATTCACTTTAGAAAACGGGGAACTGCAAGAAATTTATCTGACAACACAGGGAGATGAAACAGACGCGGAGAGTGGGAGACGCGGGGACGCGGTGAAAGAATTCTCCATGTCCCCGCGTTCCCCTGTCCCCGTGTCTTCTACACCATTTATAGAAATCGCAGCAGAACCCTCCACGCCCCAACTAGCCGAGTATTTCGACTTAGTGGGAATCGATTTAACCTCCGGTGCATACCCAGATGGTTACCGCAGTGAAATTAATTTAGCTGCTCTGGACTGGTTGAGTATAGTAGCAGACCGCTTGCAGCGCGGCTATGTGCTAACAATTGATTATGGCTACCCTGCCACTCGTTACTATAATCCCAGGCGATCGCAAGGAACGCTACAGTGCTATTACCACCACCGTTTCCATGACAACCCTTATATCAATATCGGACGACAAGATATCACTGCCCATGTTGACTTTACAGCTTTGGAATGCTGGGGCGATCGCTGCGGTTTAAAAAACGTTGGTTTTATCCAGCAAGGATTATTTTTGATGGCATTGGGATTAGGAGAACGAATTGCTGCTGTTTCCTATCAAAAGCAACCCCTCTCGCAATTACTACAGCGACGGGAAGCACTACATCAGCTTTTAGATCCCACTGGACTGGGTGGTTTTGGAGTCTTAATTCAGAGCAAAAATCTGGAAAAAACAGAAATTTCTCAACCACTAAAAGGATTGACCGTGCCAGAGTAAACCTAAATTTGAAAAGTTAAAACTCTATTTAAGAATGCAGTATTAGTTTTATTTGGACTAGCATAGCAGTGATTACTGTAAAGTTAAACACAATTGGAAAGTAACAATTATGTCAGCCCATGACCTATTAATGCTAGTAACACTACTTACCCCAGGTATTTTGCTTTCAGTTTTGATTATGGTGACTTTTGCCGCCGGTGGGTAAAGCGATCGCTGTTTACTGATAACACTGCTATCTTGCAATATTCTTAATAACTCGGTAGGCATTGCCAATACAAAATAAGGAATATTAGGCAATGTCCACCCAACAAAAATTGCGATCGAGTAACTGATGCAAGATGTAAAAATAACTACACAAGTTTTACGAAGAACTAGGCCTACGCTGTACCAAAAGGAACGTAAAAATGAAGGTGGCATTTCTGGGAACTGGACTGATGGGACTACCAATGGCTCAAAGGTTATTAGCCGCAGATATACAGCTAGTTGCCTATAATCGCACCCCAGAAAAATTAGCACCACTACAAGCATCTGGGGCTGAAATTGCCACACACGCCCGCCACGCCATTAGTGCTGCTGAGTGCGTAATCCTCATGCTTACTAATGCCCCAGCGATTTATAATGTCTTGCTTTCAGATAGAGCTTCGCAAACTCTCAACGGGCGCACTATCATCCAAATGGGAACAATTACTCCCACAGAAAGCCAGGAAATTAGAGATGCGGTTGTTGCAGGAGGTGGTGAATATTTAGAAGCACCCGTGTTAGGAAGTATCCCTGAAGCAAAGGCTGGCAAGTTGATTGTTATGGTAGGCGCCCAGCCAGAACAATATCAACGCCACTTGGAGTTACTCCAACATTTTGGGACAGAACCTTTACTTGTAGGTCCTGTGGGAACTGCGGCAGGGCTGAAATTGGCGCTCAATCAATTAATAGCTTCCCTAACAACTAGCTTTGGTTTAAGTCTGGCTTTTGTTCAGCGTCAGGGCGTCGATGTGGATGTATTTATGCAAATCTTGCGCCACAGTTCACTTTATGCGCCTATCTTTGACAAAAAACTGCAACGGATGTTGGATAGTAATCATGCCAATCCCGATTTTCCCACAAAACACTTGCTCAAAGATACAGAATTGTTTATCTCGGAAGCAAAATCTTTGAGTTTAGATCTCAGCAGCATTAAAGGAGTACGACAAATATTGCAAACAGCTGTGAAAATGTCATTTGCTGAAGATGATTATTCGTCACTATTTGCTGTCATTAAAGAATGGGGAGAAGCGATCGGTGATTGAGTACTGGGTATTCTAAGCTTTAATGTGTTCAGGTGCGTTATGGACGTTTGTCCTAACGCACCAAAAATATGGAATGATGCCCTACGCTCAGAAATAACACACCCTAAAATGTTTTTGAATAATTACCCGAAAATATAGACAATCACTGAACAATAATAGTCGTTGATGGCGACGGTTCTGGAGACTCTAGCGGAGGCGAAGGTTCCGGTTGAGGATTGAGAAATTCCTGCCAAGTCCTAATTTGGTCTTGTGCTGCATTGTAAGCAGAACTACCGCGTGGAATGGACTTAGCAATCTGAATTCCTCTGCCAATATCAGACTGACCCTGAGAACGCGCTATGTCTAATAATTGCTGACTCCATTGATCGATGGCGAGATTGGCATCCATGCGTAAGATGCTATTATTTGAAACCCGATCGGCTAACCGTATTGCCTCAACCAAAGCTTCTGGCGTACCAGCCGCCGCCGTTTCCTGGGCTTTTCTCCAGTTTTCTCTGGTGCGGATTTGCCCTTGCCAATCATCAACAGCAGCTTGCGCTTCGCCAGCAAGCGCCCTTCCCGACGATGCAATTTGTTGAGCTGCACTGATGGCAGCAGGGAGATTTCCACTCAAAGCCAGTTCTCGTGCTTGATCTAAGTAGGGTTGGTCTTCGATTCGCTGAATTTTTCCTGCCCAAGTGCGAATTTTTCTACGTGCTTCTGGATATAATGCACGACCTCTACGGATTTGGCTAGCTTGGTCGATGGCAGCTTGCAATGAGTTAATATCATCAAATATTGCTATCTGTTCGGCGCGTTCCAAGTAAGGTTGGTCTTCAATTGTTTCTACTTGGGCACGCCAACGACCCATTTCTTCCCTAGCTTCTGTACCTCTGGGGTTACTAGCAGGGATGAGTTGCACTTGGGCGATCGCTGCTGTTAAATTATTGACTGTTCCTTGGCTAGCCAATACTCTCGCTTTTTCCAGATGGGCAACATCTTCGATTTCCAACTGCCAACGAGCAATTAACTGTTGTGCTTCTTCATATACTGGTCTTGAAGGATCGATTTGTTGTGCTTGGGCGATCGCAGCTTCTAAACCAGAAATATTACCTAACCAAGCACTTCTTTGAGCGTCAGCTATGGCGATAAAGTCATCTGTTTCGGCTTGTAGCTTGGCACTTTCGGGAATTTGTCTAGCAATATCCAGTGCTTCATCGGCATCTCGCTTATCTAACTTCGCCTGTGCCAACTCCAGCATTTTACGCCCAAAAGCCGGAACCGCCTCCTGAGCTTTTTGGTAAAGGTAACTTTCCTGGCCGATGGACTCGGCTAGCTTGATAGCCTCTAGTAAATTATCAACAACTCGGCTTTTTGCTAAAATTTCGGCTTTTCCTAACTTATCACCATCTTCGCGGGCTGTGGCGACGAGTTTATTCAATTGGTCGTATTTAGTACTTGCCCAGTATTGATTGTCTATGCGTAACATTCTGGCAGAGAGCATGAACGCTGATTGCCAGCGTCGTTCCCGAACTTCGGCGATCGCATTGTTATAAATGCCTTCTGCCTTCGACCAAGTTGTTTGCCATTTGTCGACTTGCTCATCTACTAATTTATAAGCCGCCAGGTCTTGCGGTATCTTACGAGCAGTAGCGATCGCTTCTTCTAAATTCCCTGTTTGGAAACTCCCATCGGCTAACTGCAAAATATCCCGCGACCATTCTTCTGTAAAACGATTAATTTCTGCATGTAACGGGTGATTTTCTGGTAATTCATTCACCAGAGCGATCGCTTGCAGCAGGTCATTCACCGTATTTTTAGAAGCTGCCAATTGAGCGCAGTGCAACCGCACCGAAGCACTAGCTAGAGGCCAGAAAATCGATGGGCAATTAGGGGCAGCTGGTAACTTCAGCAACATTGCTGTTGCTAAAAATGCTACGCTGCCAGGAATCAAAGTTAGCAGTAACGACCAGAATATCCAACTTCTCATCCAGCGTGGCAATTTCCAAGAACTTTTACTGGCTTGAGTAGTTTCTTCTGAATGACTATCTTTGCCAACGGAATTGTTTTTTTTTCGCCGCTTCACTGACTTAAAGCTAGAACCATTACCTGGGACATCAACTGGTTGAGTTTCACCGAATTGTTCTGTTCGGGATAATCTCGGATTTTGATCTGGCTCTCTTGCTCTGGCTCCTGACCAACTGTCTGGAATATCCCGCTCTGTCATTTCTCACACCAAAATAATTGAATAGCTTTCTGTTTTAAATCGATAATTCCATTGTTGCCATAGTAACTTTCTCATGATTAAAAAGCTACTTTTTTGAGTATCTCTCTCCACAGATACCATTAAAACTCTCAAACTTCAGTGCCGTTTTTTACTTTATCCGGAAATAGTAGATTCAGCTTGCAAATCGGCAATTAGCTGAGCTAAGTGATCGCTACTTGCCTGATAAACGCTGCCGCAAAAATCGCAAGTTGCTTCGGCACCATCATCTTTAATAATCATATCTTGGAGTTCGGCTTCTCCCAAAATTTTGAGTGCCCCCAAAACGCGATCGAAAGAACAACCGCAGTGGAAGCGGAGCATTTGCCTTTCGGGAAAGATTACTAGCCCCATATCTCCTAGCAAATCGTTAAATATTTCAGGTAACGTTTTCCCAGCTTGCAGCAATGGGGTAAAACCTGCTAGAGCAGCCACCCGTGATTCTAGCTTTTCTACCAGGGCTTCATCTCTTGCAGCTTTGGGTAACACTTGTACCAGTAATCCTCCAGCCGCCGTAACTCCAGCTGCTCCCACAAACACACCCAAAACTAAAGCAGAAGGAGTTTGTTCGGAATTCACCAGATAATGAGCAACATCATCACCAATTTCTCCAGAAACTAGTTCTACAGTACTAGAGTAAGGGTAACCATAACCGACATCCCGAACAACATAGAGGAAGCCATTACCCACTGCACCGCCAACATCTAGCTTACCTTTAGGATTGGGAGGCAATTCCACAGATGGATTCGCCACATACCCACGTACTGTCCCATCTAGACCTGCATCTACCAAAATGCCACCCAAAGGTCCATCACCCTTGATTCGGACATTGATCCTCGACCCAGTTCGCTTCATGCTAGAAGCCATCAACAAACCCGCCGCCATAGTCCGTCCTAGTGCTGCCGTTGCTACATAGGAAAGCTTATGCCGCCCTCGTGCTTCTTCTGTTAAACGCGTGGTGATTACGCCTACCGCACGAATCCCACCTTCGGCTGCTGTTGCACGAATTAACTGATCCGCCATGAATAACCTTACATTTCTTAACAAGTCCACCTTTCTATTCTAAGTTCTGTGCTGCTAGAAAACTAATGTCGTAGGGTGCTAAGCAAATCAAATAAACGTTTGTCATTGGTCATCGCACAAACAGAAAAAAAGAGATTTTACGAGTCACTTTCAAAGGGCTAACCTAATGACCAATGACTAATAGCAAAAACTATTTGCAATATTAGAGATAGCGATGTCTCACCTATAGGTAATCCTGAAAAAATGCTGGGTAATTTTCAACAAAGCCAACTGCGAATCGAAATCGAAGCACCAACAGATGCAATTCATGACAGTTTAGTGCATCCGGCGCAACTAGCAAAATGGCTTGTAGGGCAACGCTTTGCACCAGGTATGCCAGAAGAATTGCTTCCTGGATTTGAGTTTACTACCTGGACTGGACCAGTCGCCATTCATCATCAAGTAGATGTTGTAAAATCCAATTGCCTCCGCTTGCTGCTGTCGGGAGGCATTGACGGCTTTCACGAATGGTATTGGGGAGAAGGTTGGGTGCAGTCCCGCTTGGAAGGAATCTCAGTTTTGCCCTTGAATTTGGGTCAAACCCTGAGTTTGTTGAGCTTGCGTCAATTTTTAGCAACTCAAAGAAGTTGAATTAACTGGTTGTATGAGGGACTGGGCATTGCGGATTAGGGATTGGTGATTCTCCCTGTGCCCAGTTTTATTTGTGCTTTGGGGAAGAGTGCGATCGCGACCTTATTCTCAAGCCCAATTGTAAAGCACCGCAATGACTGGCGATCGGAGGCGTTATATTAAACAGATAGCATCTGCTCAGCTGTTAGTTTTAACTCTGGAAAAATTTGAGAATGAGGTTCAACGGTTATCAACACTAACTCTCCATCCACAAGTTTATAGAGGTTGTCCGTATCGCCATCATATTTTAGGTATTCGTCAAATGTTAGTTTTCAGGTGGTTATAGTCATTGCTTGCCGTTGGGAATTTTTACCTTGCTTTTATGACTAATACTGAACAATTAGCTTCTTCCACAACTTGACTGCTAACAGAACCCTGAACTATTCGCTTCATCCCCATCAATCCACGACTGCCAATTACGATCAATTCAGTTTGATATATGTTTGCAAGGCGAATAATCTCTTCAGCAGGATCGCCTGTTACCAATTCTAACTCACTTTTAACTGATAACTTTTCCTGATAGGATTGCAGTTGTTTTTCAATATGAAAATAAGAAAACGTTGGCGATTCTGACTGAGGACGATCGGCAGGTAGTTCGATCTCTGACTCTGGCGTGGGAAATACATGGCAAAGAATAACCTTGGCGTCTCCGGAAAAAGCCAAATCATCTAAAGTCTGGATTACTCGTTCTGCTATTTCCGAACCGTCCAAAGCTACCAAAACAGTATTTAGCACCCCTATCGTCTCCTAAAGAGTAAACCCTTGTACAACACTTAGGCGGAGTTAAACAGTATTTTTAACTCTGTTTAACTTTCTCCTGATTGCTTACTGCTTCATCCTAGCGGTGTAGTCACTCACCAGTCAGCAGACTTAAAATCCAATAGAACTTATCCCATTTCAGGTTGTATGTTTGGAGAATTTGAGAAGCTTTGCTACTTTAATCCGTTATTTTCAGTCCTATTAAAATCTCTGGTTTTCTAGACTACCATGCAAGGGGCAGAACTACTCTGAAAAGTTTTGTACAGCTTCTCAAGCCTTAATTTTTTGCTTAGTTTTTGCATTATCACAAGTTTAACAAGTTTTGTCCAAGACAAAACATTCATCATTGTCCAATTTGATCTAACAATTTAGTTTCAGTGACAACCTTTACTTAGGAACTGGCGAGCGCTAATGCCCAACTTTTGCCGCAACTGCCATCAGCAGTGAAAGGCAGGGTAGCAAATGTTGTGCGTTAGCGTAGCTTACCGTAGGTATCGCTGTCCAAAGTTTTAGTTTGAAGCTATCGAATGGCTTTTGCCAAAAGCATCAGAAAAAATTAACCATTCCCAATCACTCTTCTTGCTTAATTCGGCGTCGTACTGAATCAGCATGAGAAGGTAAGCCCTCTGCTGTTGCTAGCACATCAATGGCACTAGCCATATTTTCCAGTGCGGTTTGGGAGTATTGAATAATACTAGAGTGTTTGAGGAAAGTTTCAACCCCCAAGGCCGAAGCATACCGAGCAGCCCCAGAAGTTGGCAAGGTATGGTTAGGCCCTGCCAAATAGTCTCCTACTGCTTCTGGTGTGGAGTAACCCAAAAAGATTGCTCCAGCATGGCGAATCTGTGGTAAGAGTGCCCAAGGGTCTTTGACTTCTAATTCTAGGTGTTCGGGGGCAAATTCGTTGGAGAGTTCCGCTGCTGCTGTCAAAGATTCCACAACGATAATCAAGCCGTAGTGAGCGATCGCTTTTTCTGTGTCTATTCGCCGTGGATGATCCACTAGCTGTCTTTCCAAAGCTACCTGCACGTTCTTCGCCAAAGCAGCATCCGTCGTCAGCAAAATAGCTGCTGCCATCGGATCGTGCTCGGCTTGGGCCAATAAGTCAGCAGCTACATGTACTGGGTTTGCGCTTTCATCAGCAATAACTAGCACTTCGCTAGGGCCTGCCAAAGAATCAATACCGACTGTGCCGTAGACAAGTTTTTTTGCTAGGGTGACATAAATGTTACCAGGGCCAGTAATCACATTCACTTTTGGAATCGTTTCTGTGCCATAGGCTAAAGCGGCGATCGCTTGTGCTCCACCAACGCGATAAATTTCTTGCACCCCTGCTTCTTGAGCAGCTACCAAAACTGCTGGGTTAATTGCCCCTCCTGCCCCTGGTGGCGTTACCATCACTATGCGAGGTACGGCAGCTACCTTTGCCGGAATTGCATTCATCAGCACTGTACTGGGATAGGCAGCACGGCCACCGGGCACATACAACCCCGCTCGGTCTACCGGGGTGTAGCGTTTGCCCAGTACAATTTCATCATCGCCAAAGTGTACCCAGCTTTTTGGTACTCGCTGACGATGAAATGCTTCAATTTGGCGGCAAGCTAGCCGAATTGCCCCCATCAACTCCTTTGACACCTGTTGATAGGCTGCATCCATTTCGGAGCCTGTAACACGGAGTTCTTCTGGCTTGAGGGTTTGTTTATCAAATTCGGCGGTGTAATGCAGTACAGCTTTGTCGCCTTGGCGCTTGACTGCTTGCAAAACTTCCCGCACCGTTGCTTCTTTGTTGGGCACCTGTTCGTCATGGGTGCGTTCGCAGATCCGTTGTAGTTCTGCTCTGACGTCTGCCTGCTGAGTAATGATTCGCAGCATGGAGTAAGGACAATGCCAAAATTATAATATTCCCACCTGAGACTTAGGAAAACCTTCTCACCCGTCGGGGTGTGGAAGCTGACTCTAATTCTCTTCTCTAGCTTAACCTGGATTTTTTTGATACTCCCAAGGTTGCCAGCATATGGTTTTCTTGAGAAGGCGACTTGATTGCTTGATCCGATCTGCCTGAGTTAGCGATCGGTAGGAAGGGGACGTGCCATTTCCCACCATCCTTATGCCCTTACCCTAAATCCTGAAACAGGTAAAGGTCGTGTTGTTGCACATCCAATCCCCTGGATTTACAGAGGGTAGGGTCTGAGTATAACTTTTACTTATTTTCCTAACTTTTAGTAGTTAACATGTATACAGACACGAAATATCGGCTATATCCTGTAAAATCCCTCAAATTTAGCTGTATTACAGTTCTTTACCTTTGATCGTCTGTCGGCTTTAAGAAAGACAGATGGCATTGGCAATCACACTGCTCGAGCGGGTGGTGAGTTAGGGCGACTATTTTATTCATAGAGTCTATTTTAACGTATTTACTAAATTGGCGGCACACTGAATTGAAGACTAGGCAAACAGGCTATGGGGCATTCGGAGTAGTGTTAGTTTAGTGGTAGCGAGGCGTTTAGCTTGTGCTGAGCAAAGCCAAAGATGCTTTGCCTCCGGTGAATAGTTAGGTTAGGAGTTAACAGATAAAAGTTAGGAATTTTCCCTTCTGCCCCCCGTCCCGCTTTAGGCGGTTCCTGCCATAGACCTCTGCTTTGGATGTCCCTACTCCCTACTACCTAATGACATAATTTTTTTAGGAAATTCTAACATTGGCAATTTGAATGCTATATTAGTAAATCTAGTAGTGTGTGTACATATATATATAGTTTCTGGAATTGACTGTGGCGAATACAAAGTCTGCTCTCAAGCGTGCCGAAATCGCAGAACGCAACCGACTGCGTAATAAAGCTTACAAATCAGCAGTGAAGACGCTGATGAAGAAATACTTTAATGCTGTAACTATCTATGCAGCTAATCCTACCCCAGAATTAAAACAAGAAGTACAGTCTAAGTTATCTGAGGCTTACAGCAAAATCGATAAAGCAGTAAAACGGGGCGTTCTTCACCCTAACAACGGGGCAAGGAAAAAGTCAAAATTGGCGACGAAACTAAAACCCGTCACACAGACAGCTGAGTAGCCATTGGTCATTTGTCCTTAGTCATTGTTCATTTGTCATAAAATAAATGACAAAGGACAAAGCGCAAAGTCTCTTGCGTACTGCTCCAAAGAAGCAAGCTAAGCAGAAATTCTCGTAGAGAGGTTTCTGAACATCAGACGCCACTGAAGGAGCCGGTAAGATCGTGCAACGCAGTGGCTGAACTTTGTTAAGAGTGGACGAAGGAGAAAGCGCAAAGTCTGAGCGCCCTCTTCTGGCGCTTAGAACTTTGTAAGAGAAGACAAAGGACAAACGATGCAACTGATAGATACGCACGTCCATCTCAACTTTGATAGTTTTCAGCCAGATTTAGCAGCAGTGCGATCGCGGTGGCAACAAGCAGGTGTAGTACGTTTAGTTCATTCCTGTGTTCACCCAGAGGAGTTTTCCAGCATTCAGTCCATAGCGCGTGAGTTTCCGGAAATCAGCTTCGCTGTGGGATTGCATCCTTTAGATGCTGATAAATGGAATAGCGACACAGCCGAGAAAATCAAATCTTTGGCAGGTTCTGAATCAAAGGTGGTAGCAATTGGGGAAATGGGACTGGATTTTTACAAAGCTGATAACTATCAGCAACAGTACATGGTGTTTGAATCGCAGTTAGCGATAGCATCAGAACTCGACTTACCAGTGATTATCCACTGCCGCGATGCTGCTGCCGAAACCAGAGAACTACTGGAAAAATGGCGCTCACTAAAAGGAGAAACAGTGCGCGGCGTCATGCATTGTTGGGGAGGAACGCCAGAAGAAACTCAATGGTTTCTTGACTTGGGCTTTTATATTAGCTTTAGCGGAACGGTAACGTTCAAAAACGCTAAAGCTATCCAATCATCAGCGGCGATGGTAAGTAGCGATCGGCTATTGATTGAGACAGATTGCCCTTTTTTGGCTCCAGTTCCCAAGCGCGGCGAGAGGCGCAACGAGCCTGCTTACGTTCGTTACGTTGCAGAGCAAGTAGCGACACTGCGCCAGGAAACAGTGGAAGATATTGCTCTGCAAACCACTCAAAATGCGTGTAAGTTATTCGGTTTGTCAATATAGAGTCTGCTTTAGTCTATTTTATGCAGTTCCGTTCAAAGAAATAAAACTCTAGGAGGACAAAAATATGCTAAGATCATTCCCTCCAAAACATTTTGCTTGCGCCATAATGATAAAGGAAGGAACCTAAAACTTCTGAGCTTAATTTCTCCTGCTGTTATTCGGCTTGGCCATCCTCAAAATCTCTACAAGCGGATGCTCTCGACACATGACTAACCGTGCCAACTCAAATTGAGCCATAATTATGCACAACATCGGCTTGGTGTGTATTTAACCTATACAAAATCGTTAAAAGAAATTGCCTTGTGATTATAATCCAGCAAAATAAAGTGATTCTGATTCAAAGCCGACAAGATACGGATAGTTTCCTCAAACTTAGGATATCTAGGATATCACTGATGGTATAGACAGCGGGGTGGATTTCAGGCACACCGTGTAGAGCTGCGTAAGCAAATTAACGCGCTTTTTGGAGGGGAAGTGAGGAAAGTAGATCCAATTCAAGAACATCTTAAATGGGGATTGGGGACTAGGGACCGGGGACTAAGGACTAGGGAATGGAAATTAGGGAAGAATTTTCCCAGTATCCTTTACCCACTCCCCACTCCCCATTCCCCGTTAAAGGCGATTACCCCCTTGGGAAAATCGCTTATTCCAGCTTTCATCGCTGCGTTTGCTCACATTTGTAAATAGTTTAGGTGTATAAAGAAAAGTTCCCAAACAGCCCGGACACTGGCTAGCAGTGGGAAGCATTAAACAGCAGTGTCCAAGGGAAAATTTAACCAGGTTGACAAAGGTAGAGGTATGACTAAAGAAACATATATGGAACCCGCCTTTCTATTGCCCGACTTGATTGAAATCCAGCGCTCAAGCTTTCGCTGGTTTTTGGAAGAAGGGCTGATAGAAGAACTTAACTCCTTTAGTCCGATCACAGATTACACGGGCAAACTAGAACTGCACTTTTTGGGTCAAAACTACAAACTTAAAGAGCCAAAGTATAGCGTCGAAGAAGCCAAAAGGCGGGATAGTACCTATGCTGTCCAAATGTATGTTCCCACACGCTTGATAAATAAGGAAACCGGGGAAATCAAAGAGCAAGAGGTATTCATTGGAGACTTGCCTTTGATGACCGATCGCGGCACCTTTATTATCAACGGAGCCGAGCGGGTGATTGTCAACCAAATAGTGCGATCGCCAGGAGTTTACTACAAATCAGAAATCGATAAAAACGGGCGGCGTACTTATTCTGCTAGCTTAATTCCCAACCGGGGGGCATGGCTGAAATTTGAAACAGACCGTAATGATTTGGTATGGGTACGCATCGACAAAACCCGCAAACTCTCAGCCCAGGTACTATTAAAAGCCTTAGGGCTATCAGACAACGAAATCTTTGACGCCCTACGCCACCCAGAATATTTCCAAAAAACCATCGAAAAAGAAGGGCAATTTTCCGAAGAAGAAGCCCTGATGGAGTTATATCGCAAACTGCGTCCTGGTGAACCACCCACAGTCTTAGGCGGACAACAGCTCCTAGACTCCCGTTTCTTTGACCCGAAACGTTATGACTTGGGTCGCGTTGGGCGGTATAAGCTCAACAAGAAATTGCGCCTTTCTGTCCCCGACACCATGCGCGTGCTGACTTCCAGCGATATTTTGGCAGCGGTGGATTACCTAATTAATCTAGAGTATGACATCGGCAACATTGATGACATCGACCACTTAGGTAACCGTCGCGTCAGAAGCGTCGGGGAATTGCTGCAAAACCAAGTGCGGGTAGGCTTAAACCGCCTAGAGAGAATCATTCGGGAACGGATGACCGTATCTGATGCCGAAGTACTCACCCCTGCTTCCTTGGTGAACCCCAAACCACTGGTAGCAGCAATTAAAGAATTCTTTGGTTCTAGCCAGTTAAGTCAGTTCATGGATCAAACTAATCCTCTAGCAGAACTGACTCACAAACGCCGCTTGAGTGCCCTGGGCCCTGGTGGTTTAACGCGCGAACGTGCCGGGTTTGCCGTGCGGGATATTCACCCTAGTCACTACGGACGTATTTGCCCCATTGAAACACCAGAAGGCCCCAACGCTGGGTTGATTGGCTCCTTGGCGACCCATGCACGGGTGAACCAATACGGCTTCTTAGAAACGCCATTTAGACCTGTGGAAAATGGGCGGGTGAGATTTGATTTGCCGCCAGCCTACATGACAGCCGACGAAGAAGACGACCTGCGGGTTGCTCCTGGGGATATTCCTGTAGATGAAACAGGTCACATTATTGGGCCGCAAGTGCCGGTACGCTATCGTCAGGAATTCTCCACCACAACGCCAGAGCAAGTGGACTACGTAGCCGTGTCTCCAGTACAAATTGTGTCGGTAGCTACCAGCATGATTCCCTTCTTGGAGCATGATGACGCTAACCGAGCGCTGATGGGGTCAAACATGCAACGGCAAGCAGTACCTCTGCTCAAGCCAGAGCGTCCATTGGTGGGCACAGGTTTGGAAGCCCAAGGAGCAAGAGACTCCGGGATGGTAATTGTATCACGAACTGATGGCGATGTCACCTATGTAGATGCCACAGAAATTCGCGTGCGTCCAAAACCCAACACCTCAGAAATTAGATACCTGCTTTCTAAGTATCAACGCTCAAACCAAGATACTTGCTTGAACCAAAAGCCCCTCGTCCGCATTGGCGAAAAAGTAGTGGCAGGTCAGGTACTAGCTGATGGCTCCTCCACCGAAGGCGGAGAATTGGCACTAGGACAAAATATCGTCGTTGCTTACATGCCTTGGGAAGGCTACAACTACGAAGACGCAATTTTAATTTCTGAGCGACTGGTGCAGGATGATATCTACACCTCAATTCACATTGAAAAATATGAAATTGAGGCTAGACAGACGAAACTCGGGCCAGAAGAAATCACCAGAGAAATTCCCAACGTTGGGGAAGACGCCTTGCGTCAATTAGATGAGCAAGGGATCATCCGCATTGGGGCATGGGTAGAAGCTGGAGACATCTTGGTGGGTAAGGTAACACCAAAAGGTGAATCTGACCAACCACCAGAAGAAAAGCTGTTGCGTGCCATTTTCGGTGAAAAAGCGCGGGATGTGCGAGACAATTCCCTGCGAGTACCTAACGGTGAAAAAGGGCGTGTAGTTGACGTCCGCTTATTTACCCGCGAACAAGGCGATGAATTGCCACCAGGAGCCAATATGGTAGTCCGGGTGTATGTCGCCCAAAAACGCAAAATCCAAGTTGGTGACAAAATGGCAGGACGCCACGGCAATAAAGGGATTATTTCCCGGATATTGCCAGCGGAAGATATGCCTTATTTGCCCGATGGTTCGCCAGTGGACATCGTACTCAACCCTCTGGGCGTACCCAGCCGGATGAACGTCGGACAAGTATTTGAGTGCCTTTTGGGTTGGGCTGGTCATACCTTAGGAGTGCGATTTAAGATTACTCCCTTTGACGAAATGTATGGTGAAGAGTCATCCCGAAGAATCGTGCATGGCAAATTGCAAGAAGCAAGGGACGAAACCAGCAAAGACTGGGTATATAACCCAGATGACCCAGGTAAAATCATGGTGTTTGATGGTCGTACAGGGGAACCCTTTGACCGACCAATCACCATTGGTGTAGCTTACATGCTGAAACTGGTGCATTTAGTAGACGATAAAATCCACGCCCGTTCCACAGGGCCATACTCACTGGTGACCCAGCAACCCTTGGGTGGTAAAGCCCAACAAGGTGGTCAGCGGTTTGGGGAAATGGAAGTGTGGGCATTGGAAGCCTTTGGTGCGGCTTACACCTTACAAGAATTGCTTACAGTGAAATCCGACGATATGCAAGGACGGAATGAAGCGTTAAATGCGATCGTTAAAGGTAAGGCAATTCCTCGACCTGGAACACCAGAGTCCTTTAAGGTGTTAATGCGCGAACTACAATCCTTGGGATTAGATATTGCCGTACACAAGGTAGAAACCCAAGCAGACGGTAGTTCCTTAGATGTGGAAGTCGATTTAATGGCAGACCAATCAGCCCGCCGTACACCTCCCCGACCAACATACGAATCTCTCTCCCGCGAATCGCTGGAAGACGACGAATAATTCGTAATTGATAATTCGTAATTCGTAATTGAAGAATTAATTACGAATTACGAATCAGAAATTGTTAATTACGAATTAGAAATTGTTAATTACGAATTAGAAATTGTTAATTACGAATTAAATATGAGACCTGCCCAAACTAATCAGTTTGACTACGTAAAAATCGGCTTAGCATCACCAGAGCGTATTCGCCAGTGGGGCGAGAGAACTTTGCCCAATGGTCAGGTAGTTGGTGAAGTCACCAAGCCAGAAACGATTAATTACCGGACTCTCAAGCCTGAGATGGATGGCTTATTCTGCGAGCGCATCTTTGGCCCGGCGAAAGATTGGGAATGTCATTGTGGGAAGTATAAAAGAGTCCGTCACAGAGGTATCGTTTGTGAGCGCTGTGGGGTAGAAGTTACCGAGTCGCGGGTGCGTCGCCACCGTATGGGCTATATTAAACTTGCCGCACCAGTAGCTCACGTTTGGTATCTCAAAGGCATTCCGAGCTATATTTCCATCCTGCTGGATATGCCCTTGCGGGATGTCGAGCAAATTGTCTATTTCAACTCTTATGTTGTCTTAAGTCCAGGCAATGCCGAAACTTTAACTTACAAACAGCTACTAAGTGAAGACCAGTGGCTAGAAATTGAAGACCAAATTTATAGTGAAGATTCTCAGCTACAAGGCGTAGAGGTAGGCATTGGTGCCGAAGCACTACTGCGCTTGCTTGCGGATATCAATTTAGAGCAAGAAGCTGAAAGCCTGCGGGAAGAAATTGGTAACGCTAAGGGACAAAAGCGGGCCAAGTTAATTAAGCGACTGCGGGTAATTGATAACTTCATCGCTACTGGTTCTAAACCGGAGTGGATGGTAATGGCAGTTATTCCCGTGATTCCCCCCGACTTGCGCCCAATGGTGCAGCTAGATGGCGGACGGTTTGCAACCAGCGATTTGAATGATTTGTATCGGCGGGTAATTAACCGGAATAATCGTTTGGCACGCTTGCAAGAAATTTTGGCGCCAGAGATTATTGTGCGGAACGAAAAGCGGATGCTGCAAGAAGCGGTAGATGCTTTGATTGACAATGGTCGTCGGGGACGCACTGTGGTGGGGGCAAATAACCGACCCCTGAAATCTTTGTCCGACATTATTGAAGGTAAGCAAGGACGTTTTAGACAAAACTTGTTAGGTAAACGAGTTGACTACTCTGGACGTTCGGTAATTGTGGTCGGGCCAAAGCTGAAAATTCACCAGTGCGGTTTGCCCAGAGAAATGGCAATTGAGCTATTTCAGCCATTTGTGATTAATCGCCTAATTCGCAGTGGCATGGTGAATAACATCAAGGCTGCGAAAAAGCTGATATCGCGTAATGACCCTAGTGTTTGGGATGTACTGGAAGAAGTAATTGAAGGACACCCAGTGCTACTTAACCGGGCACCGACGTTGCACCGCTTGGGTATTCAGTCTTTTGAACCAATTTTGGTAGAAGGGAGAGCAATTCAACTGCATCCTTTGGTGTGTCCGGCATTTAACGCCGACTTTGATGGCGACCAAATGGCGGTACACGTGCCGCTGTCATTAGAAAGTCAGGCTGAGGCGCGGTTGTTGATGTTGGCTTCTAACAATATTTTGTCACCAGCCACAGGTAAACCCATTATCACGCCCAGCCAAGATATGGTGTTGGGAGCATATTACCTAACAGCAGAAAATCCCGGTGCTACCAGAGGTGCAGGCAAGTACTTTGCTTCCCTAGATGACGTAATTATGGCTTTCCAGCAAGAGGAAATTGACTTGCACGCCTATATCTATGTACGGTTTGACGGCGAAATGGAATCAGACCAACCCGATACAGAACCCGTGCAAGTTACGGAAAATGAAGATGGTAGCCGGACATTAATGTATAAGTTCCGCCGAGTCAGAGAAGACGCTCAAGGAAATCTGCTTTCACAGTATATACGTACAACGCCTGGTCGGGTTATTTACAATAAAGCGATTCAGGAAGCACTAGCAAGTTAATTTGTAATTTTTAATTCGTAATTCGTAATTGAAGAATTAATTACGAATTACGAATTACGAATTATTAATTATTAACGACTTAGGACTAATGACTAATGACTGAAAAAATGATTTTTCGCAATCGGGTGGTGGATAAAGGTCAACTGAGAAATTTGATTTCTTGGGCCTTTACGCATTATGGTACGGCGCGAACCGCAGTCATGGCGGACAAACTGAAAGATTTAGGTTTTCGCTACGCCACGAAAGCAGGGGTTTCCATCAGTGTAGATGACTTGATGGTGCCTCCAACTAAGCGATCGCTCCTCGAAGCAGCCGAAGAAGAAATTCGCGCCACCGAAGCCCGTTACCAACGGGGTGAAATCACTGAAGTAGAACGTTTCCAAAAGGTAATTGATACTTGGAACGGTACCAGCGAGGCCCTCAAAGATGAGGTAGTTGTTCACTTCAAGAAGACTAATCCCCTCAACTCCGTATACATGATGGCATTCTCCGGGGCGCGGGGTAACATCTCCCAAGTCAGGCAATTGGTGGGAATGCGGGGACTGATGGCAGACCCCCAAGGGGAAATTATCGACTTGCCCATCAAAACCAACTTCCGTGAAGGGCTGACGGTGACGGAATACATTATTTCGTCTTACGGTGCGAGAAAAGGATTAGTGGATACCGCCTTGCGGACGGCTGACTCTGGTTATCTCACCCGACGTTTGGTGGACGTATCCCAGGATGTGATTATTCGGGAATTTGACTGCGGCACCACTAGAGGCATTCCCATTCGACCAATGACAGAAGGTGCCAAAACTTTGATTCCTCTAGCAAACCGCTTGATGGGACGGGTAATTGGCGAAGACGTGGTGCATCCAGTCACAAAAGAAGTGATTGCATCACGCAACACCCCAATCTCTGACGACTTGGCCAAGGAAATTGGCAAATCTGGGGTAGGAGAAGTTGTAGTCCGCAGTCCCTTAACTTGTGAAGCTGCACGTTCTGTCTGTCAACATTGCTACGGCTGGAGTTTAGCCCACGCCAAGATGGTAGACTTGGGCGAAGCTGTGGGAATCATTGCCGCCCAAAGTATCGGCGAACCAGGCACCCAGCTAACCATGCGGACATTCCACACAGGTGGTGTGTTTACCGGGGAAGTCGCGCAACAAGTCCGTTCTAAAATTGATGGGACTGTAAAAATTCCCCGCAAATTGCGGACAAGACAATATCGTACCCGCCATGGTGAAGATGCCTTGTATGTTGAGGCTAATGGCATCCTAATTTTAGAGCCAAAAAAAGAAGGTGATGCCACACCAGCCAACCAAGAGGTGCAGCTGACTCAAGGTTCTACATTATATGTATTTGATGGGAATCAAGTAAAACAAGGTCAGTTGTTGGCAGAAGTCGCCCTTGGTGGACGGACAACCCGGACTAATACAGAAAAAGCTGTTAAAGATGTTGCCTCTGACTTGGCAGGGGAAGTGCAATTTGCCGAAGTCGTTCCAGAACAAAAAACCGACCGTCAAGGCAATACTACAACCACAGCGGCACGGGGTGGTTTGATTTGGATTTTGTCTGGGGAAGTTTACAACTTGCCGCCTGGTGCCGAATTGGTAGTGAAAAATGGTGATGCGATCGCTTCTAATGGAGTATTAGCAGAAACTAAATTAACTACTCTGCACGGCGGTGTAGTGCGCTTGCCCGAAGCTACTCCAGGTAAGAGTACCAGGGAAATTGAGATTATCACGGCTTCTGTAGTGTTAGACCAGGCAACGGTAACAGTCCAAAGTTCCCAAGGTCGTAATAACTACCTAGTCTCTACTGGCAATAATCAGGTATTTAACCTCCGCGCCACACCAGGCACAAAAGTGCAAAATGGTCAAGTAGTAGCCGAGTTAATTGATGACCGCTATCGCACAACCACTGGTGGATTCCTGAAATTCGCGGGCGTGGAAGTCCAGAAAAAAGGTAAAGCCAAACTGGGTTACGAAGTTGTCCAAGGCGGCACACTGCTGTGGATTCCCGAAGAAACCCACGAAGTCAATAAAGATATCTCCTTACTTTTAGTAGAAGACGGTCAGTTTGTAGAAGCTGGCACCGAAGTTGTGAAGGATATCTTCTGCCAAAACAGTGGTGTGATTGAAGTTACCCAGAAAAACGACATCCTGCGGGAAGTAGTCATCAAGCCAGGGGAACTGCTGATGGTAGACGATCCTGAAGCAGTGATGGGACGAGATAACTCCTTCGTCCAACCAGGCGAAGAATTTCAAGGCAGTGTCGCCACTGAATTACGCTATATCCAGTATGTGGAGACACCAGAAGGCCCTGCCCTGTTAAGTCGTCCAGTAGTCGAGTTCGCCGTACCAAACAATCCCGACGTGCCATCAACCACATCGGTAAGTCAACAAACTGGGCGTTCCATTGAGTTACGCGCAGTGCAGCGATTACCTTACAAAGATTCCGAACGGGTGAAATCCGTGGAAGGTGTGGAACTGCTGCGAACCCAGCTAGTGCTGGAAATTGAGCAAGAAGGCGAACAAGACCATAACGCCTCCCCCCTAGCAGCAGATATTGAATTGGTAGAGGATACCGAAGATCCAGAAGTTCAACGCTTGCAGCTGGTGATTTTGGAATCCTTGGTAATTCGTCGAGACATTACCGCTGATGCTACCCAAGGTAGCACCCAAACGACGCTGGAAGTGCAAGATGGACTAACCATCGCCCCTGGTTCCGTGGTCGCACGTACTCAAATCTTGTCTAAAGAAGGCGGGATAGTACGGGGTGTGCAAAAGGGAACCGAAAATGTCCGTCGGTGTTTGGTGTTGCGAGACACTGACATGATAACGGTAAATACCAGTACTCAGCCTAAAGTAAAAGCGGGTGACTTGCTTGTAGCAGGTACAGAAGTTGCCGCTGGAGTTTTTGCTGACGAATCTGGGCAAGTAATGAATGTCAAAAAGTTAACGAGCGCTGAATCCAAAGCGCTGAGTGAAGAAAATACTCAAGATTCAGCACTCAGCACTCAGAACTACGCTCTTACTATCCGCGTTGGTCGTCCCTACCGAGTCAGTCCTGGTGCTGTGTTGCAAATAGAAGACGGTGATTTGGTGCAACGGGGTGATAATTTGGTGTTGTTGGTATTTGAACGCGCCAAAACCGGAGACATCATTCAAGGTTTACCCCGGATTGAAGAATTGCTCGAAGCTCGTAAACCTAAAGAAGCCTGTATCTTATGTCGGCGGGCGGGAGAAATCAAGGTAGTTTACGGCGATGGTGATGAAGCGATCGCCATCAAAGTCGTAGAATCAAATGGCGTAGTCACAGATTATCCTCTAGGACCGGGACAAAATTTAATTGTGCCAGATGGCTCTCATGTGTTAGCTGGACAACCGTTAACAGATGGCCCATCTAACCCGCATGAAATTTTGGAAATCTTCTTTAGCCTCGGTTCCGAAGACGGAGTTTATGCTTGTGCTAGCCATGCTTTGCAGAAGGTACAGACGTTTTTGGTGAATGAAGTGCAAATGGTGTATCAATCTCAAGGGATTGATATTTCCGATAAACACATTGAAGTGATTGTGCGCCAGATGACCAACAAAGTCCGGATTGATGATGGTGGTGACACCACAATGCTTCCCGGCGAATTGGTAGAACTGCGCCAAGTTGAGCAGGTGAACGAAGCAATGTCAATTACAGGTGGTGCCAAGGCACAGTACACCCCAGTATTGTTGGGTATCACCAAAGCATCCTTGAACACCGACAGCTTTATTTCTGCCGCATCCTTCCAAGAGACAACACGGGTACTTACCGAAGCAGCTATTGAAGGTAAATCTGACTGGCTGCGGGGATTGAAAGAAAACGTGATTATCGGGCGATTGATTCCGGCTGGTACTGGTTACAATACTTATGAAGAAACCAGCGCGATCGATGACTATGCTACTGATATTAGCAGTAGTGTCTTAGATGAAGTTGACGATCCCCTCGATATGGTCTTAGATGACCGCACAGCTCGCACCTATAATTTAGATTCTCCGACTCTTGGAGAGCCTAGCTATGGTAACAGACGTGCAGAAAGGTCAATTTTAGATGACGATGATGACTTAATCGCCGATGAAGTCGCAGACGAAGAAGATTACGAAGAAGATGACGAAGACGAAGACGATTTCGACGACGAATAAAAATTACAGACGCGATTAATCGCGTCTCTACAAAAGTAAAAAGGCAAAAGAATATATTCTTTTGCCTTTTTACTTTGTCTTGAAAAAATACAGGGAGTGACGAAAGAAGGTGTTTGTTTCATTCATAAAAAATCTGCTAGACTTCATGATTCTTAATCATGCCAGCTTAGTGTTGTGGCTGACAGAAGTGCCAGAATCTAATAGGCTGATCTTAAAGTGGTGATTTTTCACAAAGCTCAACTACTGAAAAAGGTAGGGTTTATTGCTCAGTATTTGGGGATAACCATGTGCAAAATATTGCCCACTCTCTATCATCACTGAGTTGTTAATTAGTACTTATAGAGAAAATGCCCCTTAAAATCGTTCATAACTTTGATGCCAGTTTCACTCTTGAACCACAAGCTCAAGAAAGTCTATTCAAATTATTAATGAGTGAAGCTTTTTTAAACCAAATATGCCAGCAATTACAGTGTGAAAAAGTTGAATTTACAGAGTTACTTTTCCAGCCAGTTCCTTATAGCTTAACTACGACTAAGGGAATGCCAGCAGAATTTGAAAAGTATCATGAATCTGATGAATATGCCATCATCAATGTACCACCAAATTTTATGTTTACTGCTAAGATTTTTAAACCCAGTCGCCTTTGTGCAATTTACCAAAAATTGGGTAATGCATAATTTTTGAGATCATTTTTTATGATTACAATAATCCGAGATTAGGTTATGAATAAAAAGCAATGAAAACGAACCGCAAAGTACGCATAGACACGAAGTGGCTTCCCGAAGGGTAGGGCGCGAAGACAGAAATATAAGAGATTTACAAAAACTTTAGGATTTGTGTAGAATTTTTTAATCACAAAAGCAAATAACAAGTTTTAGATTTGATTTATGACTACTGAAACAAATACTCCTGCTTTAGCAAGCTTGGAATACATTCCTTACATTAGCGATCGCGGTCAACTTCCCGAAGAATTTCAAGGTAAAATCGGCGTATATGCTATCTTTGACCAAGAAAAATCGCTGCAATTTGTGGGATATTCTCGTGATGTTTATCTCAGTCTCAAGCAGCATTTAGTACGTCAACCACAGCAATGTTATTGGGTGAAAGTTCAAACTATTGAACGCCCCAGCCGCACGGTTTTAGAAAATATTGAGAATGCTTGGATTGCTGAAAATGGCAGTGTGCCGGGGGGAAATGGGGAGAACAAGCAAAAATGGATCGATCCCATTGATGTCAAAGTGTTAATGACATCTGAAGAACAGGTAAAGTATCATAATCCAGCTAATGATGAATTGGCACAAATAAAAATTATTAAAAATGTAGCACGGCGAGTAGAAGCAGAAATTTCCAAAGAATTAGAAGCGCGTGGTTTGCAAGTAGAAATTCGCTTTAATCCTAAATTGAAAGAACAAGGATTACTGGATTTGAAATGAAGGTAGTTTTGGGAAAACTATCTTATGAATATCGCTGGTAATCTCTAATGACAACACAGCTACTGAACGATCGCTATCAAGTTATCCGCACATTGGGCGCTGGTGGATTTGGTCAAACCTATCTCGCAGAAGATACCTATATGCCCTCAAAGCGTCGTTGTGTGGTGAAACAGCTAAAACCGATTCAGAACAACCCTCAAATTTATCAAATAGTTCAAGAGAGGTTTCAACGGGAAGCAGCTATTTTAGAAGAACTTGGTGGCGCTAATGACCAGATTCCAGCGTTGTATGCTTACTTTTCTTCAGGCGGGGAATTTTATTTAGTTCAGGAATGGGTTGAAGGTGATACCCTAACTGCAAAAATCCAAAAGCAAGGGCTATTTAGTGAAGCCGCTGCTCAGGAATTATTCATGAATATCTTACCCGTTTTAGATTACGTCCACTCAAAAAATATCGTTCACCGGGATATTAAACCAGATAACATTATTGTGCGTCTTCGTGACGGTAAGCCGGTGCTAATTGATTTTGGTGCTGTGCGCGAATCAATGGGAACCGTGGTGAATTCCCAAGGCAATCCTACCAGTTCCATTGTCATTGGTACACCTGGGTATATGCCCAGCGAACAAGCCGCAGGTAGACCAGTTTATTCGAGTGATTTATATAGTTTGGGAATGACAGTAATTTATTTACTGACTGGAAGAGTAGCCCAACAACTAGAGACAGATTCCCAAACTGGCGAAATTGTTTGGCGACAGTATGCCAGTCATATTAGCCCAATGATGGCAGGAATAATTGACCGAGCGATCGCTTATCATCCACGCGATCGCTACCCTACAGCTAGAGCAATGCTAGATGCGTTACAGAGCATAGCAAACCCAATTTTGCCGACGCAACCCGTTGTAACTCAAGCAACTGTAGTATCTGCACCACCACCTCAAACAGTGCATGTTCAGTCACAGCCAAGTCCTCAAAATAATAGTCAGAATAATATCCTGATTGGCAGCTTAATTGCAGGTGGATTAATCGGTGCATCTGTAATTATTGGTCAGATGCTGACAAAATCTTCTCAACAAACAACAGACAAAACGGTATTATCTTCACCAACACCGTCAAATTTTCCCAGCCCAGTAGAAACACCATCAACTGCCCCCAGACTAGCTATTGAAACTCCTAAATTTACACCAACTCCATCTATTCCTACTCAATCTACACCTTCTCCAACTCCATTAATAACGCCAGATGATAACACCACTGTTAATACTTATTTTTGGCTTTCCCAAAGACGTGTAACGGATGAAGAATTGGATGGTAAAAGCGGTTTTGAATTGGATATTATGCGAAATTCGATATTTGCTAGCCACGGTCGCCGTTTTGACACACCTGAATTACAAGATTACTTTAATAACCAACCTTGGTATCGTCCTATATATTCACCAAAACAATTTCCACTTAAATTGCTGACAAGATTAGAGCAACAGAATGTAGACTATATCAGCAAATATCAAGACCGTTATGGGTTGAGATATTTTAAGAAATAAGTTGCAGCAGAATTCAGAATCAGTCAGAGTTTATAATGAAGTGCGATCGCCAAGTTTTATCGCAACTTTAAACTTACACTGAAATCTACTTCAAAGATTCCATCAACTCAATACACTTGTGCATCTGCTGGCGCATAATTTCCCTATCACCATGAAACCTCCGCCCATGACCTGGTAGCACCCACTCGAAAGAGTAATTAGCCAAGTTACGCATTGATTTAGTTTGTTCTGACCAAGAATACCAGCAGAAACCGTGGAATGCAGCCAGTTGATGCAAGCTTTCTGACCAAGCGAGATGGTCGCCAGTAAAGAGAAACTTGTTTTTATAAAGTAAAACTGTGTGTCCTTTAGTGTGACCAGGAACTGGAATAATTAATAAATCCTCAGTCAAGGCAAATGGTTCAAAACCAGTTAACTGTATTTCCACATTGCGAGTACCCGCAGAAACATCATCAGCGTGGAGGATGCGTTGACATTGAAAATGCTCAGCAAACTTTTGATGATCTGCAACATCATCCTGGTGAGTTAGGTACATATAACTAATTCCACCCATCTCTTCAAAACGCTTGACTAAAGGCGGCGTAAATCGGGGAGAATCTACTAAAATATTACCTTCTGGAAGTTGAATAAAATAGCTAGCAGCACCGTAAGATTTTTCGGAATGATAGCCACAATGGTAAATATTTTCTTCTACTAAAATCGGAAACTTTTCCTGAGCAACTTTGATATCTTTTGGTTTTTCAACTGTGCCAATAGAACTAGTAGGACAAGCCAAAAGTGCTTCTAGCGCTGCTAATCTTTCGGCTTCATTTGTTGGTTGATGATAAACTGCTGACTGCTCATCAACACGAGAAAAAACTTCTGGAGTCATCCAGCGACAGGTATCACAATCAATACAAGTAGTATCTACATAAAAATCGCCGTTAACATTTTGGCTGCGGCGCTGATTTAAATGAGCCATATTAAAACCTCGTGCTGGGAAGTGATAAACCCTATATCACTACGCTAGCAAAATTGACTTGAGACTGTAGACGCCACTAGAAGTAAATCCAGTCACAACAGTGAATCATGAAATCGAGTAGGCAGAAAATTGGAGTATTTCTCAACTTAAATACCAAATTTTTATAATTTTTATAGGAATAGCAGTAAAAGTGTAACAATTATATTCTTGACTTATGTGAAAATGAACTTATAGTTGGGTATGAAAACTCACCGATGTCATTAGTCAGGCACTTACACCAAAGACGGGAAGAACTTCAACAACAATACGATCTGCTCAGCGAGAAAATAAAATGCTTGCGGATTAATTCCGCTATCGAAGCAGGGACTTTAGTAGCTTTTCAGCTAAACAAGGAAATTGAGCAGTTTGAGCAAGAACGCGATCGCCTCCTGAAGCAGGTTCTAATGATTGAGAGGTCTTGCGATAGCGAACGGATACACAGCGAACTGTTTCGCCTCAACTACATAGCACAGGTACAGTTATTCCGAGAATTTATTACAGAAAAACGTATAGGAGCTTTCTTAGTTCATGGCTCGCGAGAACACGGTCAAATCTGGTTACTGAAGCGTTTGTTACAGAAAATTCCTGAGAGTACAGTAACTCCCCCAATCCCATTTTACCTTTCACGCAGGGCACTTAGGACTGATATTGCAGCCCTATGGAGAGAGTTAGGCCGTCAGATTGGAGTACAAGATTTTTCATCCCATGAGGAGATTGCCAGGAACGTAGTTGCTCAATTGAAAACTCAACATATCATCTTAGTATTTCACGATCTTGACTGCATCGATGAAACCTACCTGCATGAAATCATCCGTGATTTCTGGCTGCTTTTGGTAAACTCAACTCAACAAACAATTTGCCCAAGCAACGAATTTTTTCTACTAATGTTTTTGGTTGACCAAGATGGTTGTGTCAACGCTTGGAATCTTGGGTTTGCAGATCGGCTTGATTCGTTATGGAAACCCCATGTTCCCATTAGGCTACCAATGATTGACCCTTTATGTGAGGGAGTTTTGGCCAAGTGGATGGAAAATGCAATTGATGTTCTACCAATTGAGGTAACTAGAAAAATTGACTATACAGTTCAAGTAATTTTAGAGAAGAGTGAAGGCATTCCAGAGCGTGTGTTTGCTCAAATTTTTGGTTTGTGTGGCTGTAATTGGGAGGAGGAAGAAGTTAGGTGGCTAGAACTCTAGGCGAAAAACAATTGAAATATACAGGCAAGGTGCAGCCCCAGCCAGGAGATCAAGATCCACAGACAGGGCAAATTTTGTATCCCTACCTGCCTAGTGAGAAGTTGATAGAAGCAGTGAATTTAGCGATCGCTCTCCAACGCCCTTTACTATTAAAAGGAGAGCCGGGGTGTGGCAAGACAAAATTAGCTCGTGCTGTGGCTTATGAGTTGAATTTACCTTATGAAGCTTGGTACATTAAATCTACCAGTCGAGCGCGGGATGGCCTTTATACTTATGATGCCGTTGGCAGGTTGCGGGATGCTCAACTTGCTGCTTCCAAAATCGATGAAGAAGCCGCAATTCAAGCAAAAAATGCTGATGCTTATGTAGAGTGGGGGCCGTTAGGACGTGCCTTTCGCAACGAGCAGCCAACTGTAGTTTTGATTGATGAAATAGATAAAGCTGACATTGACTTTCCTAACGACTTGCTGCTAGAGCTTGACGAGCAAAGGTTTGAAGTCACAGAAGTAAAACAAAACAGTCCGCTGAAGAAAATTCAGGCGAAAGTAACACCAATTGTTTTTATCACTAGTAATGATGAGAAAGACTTACCTGATGCTTTCTTGCGGCGTTGTTTGTTTCATTACGTCAAATTCCCAGAACGGCAGCAGTTAATCGAGATTGTTAAAACTCGGTTTACAGTTTCACCTTTGGAATTGGTGGACGCAATTATTGACCGCTTTTTAGAACTGCGCGAAGAGATGCGGCGAGACAAAGGCGAAGCAGGCAAAAAGGTCAGTACTAGCGAACTAATGGATTGGGTGCGGATTCTCAGCCATCATCAAGACGATGAAATTCTCAGCAAGTTGAAAACTGAACTTTTGTATCCTGGTGTGTTGCTGAAGAGTTGGGATGATTATCGCCGTTATGGCGAACAGATGCGTACCCAGTCAGAAGTATGAAGATAGAAGCTACCCATGAAGAACTACCCCTGCTCGACCTGTTTACACGACTACGCGAAGCAGGCTTACCCTTGGGTATCGATGAATACCGTCTTGTTTTAAAAGCTTTACAAGAAGGCTTTGGCACGAGCGATCAAGAGGTGTTAGCAGAACTGTGCCGTACTTTGTGGGTAAAATCGCAGGATGAAGAACACCTGTTTAACTATCACTTTCAGCAGGTAATGACAGATCCTTATCTTGTAAAATCATCTATTACAAGGCAAGAGGAGAAAACTACTTTCTCTGATTCTCTTGAAGTAAAACAAGCAGTAGAAAGTCAGAGTGATTATTCACCTGAGCCAGCCAGTACAACACCTGCCACTGTACCCGTTTCATCAGAATTAATGGAAGTACAAGATGAGATGCAAGTGGCTGAAGCAGTACAGATTACTACTCAATGCAATGAGGAAATTACTGTTAATCGCTTTACCGAAACTGATGAGTATTTTCCAGTGACGCGGCGGCAGATGAAACAAAGCTGGCGGCATTTACGCCGAATGGTACGCCAAGGTTTGCCCACAGAGTTAGACGTAGAGTCAACTATTGAGCAAGTGGTACGGCAAGGGGTTTTGCTAGAGCCTGTACTGATGTCCAGTCGAGCGAATAGAACTGAACTGCTGTTGCTGATCGATCGCAAGGGGTCGATGGTTCCCTTTCACGCACTATCCCAGCGATTAGCCGAGACGGCATTACGGGGCGGGCGTTTAGGAAAAGCTAGTATTTACTACTTTCACAATTGCCCAACTAAGTATCTTTACCATGACCAGACGCGCCAAAAAGCCGAACCTTTCACAGATTTTCTAGCTCAGTTGCGCCCAGAGCGTTCCGCTGTATTAATTTTTAGTGATGGGGGAGCAGCACGGGGCGGTTTTAGTCTAGAACGGCTGGAGTTAACCCAAAAATTTTTAGACCAGTTGAAACAGCGATCGCGTTATATTGCATGGTTAAATCCTATGGCAACAGACCGCTGGTTTGGCACAACAGCGGGTGAAATTGCTCGTTTAGTGCCGATGTTTGAAGTTAGCCGACAGGGTTTTGATGGGGCGATCGATGTCTTGCGGGGTCGGGGAATCAATGCACAATTAAGGTATGGGCTGTAATCAACTGGAGTTTAGACTAAGCTATGCAAAATGACCCAGCAGGGCTGAGTTAATCA